>JAKBCI010000130.1 GCA_021807965.1 Actinomycetes bacterium | reverse complement strand
TACCCGCCGTGAGCGCCGGGGCCGCAGTTGGTACCTCGAAGAACGCGTTGCTCTTCGGTCCGAGCGTGCCCGGCGGTATGAGCAGTTACGAGGCCCAGGATCTCATCAGCCAGGGCTGGACGGTGTCAGTGGCGTCGCTCAACCAGTGGAATGCGATGACGACCGCTCAGTTTGCGAGCTACCAGCTGCTTGTCGTCGGCGATCCGCACTGCAATGAGACCGCCATCGTCGACGTGGCCACGAGCGAGTCGAACTGGTGGCCGGCGGTGAACGGCAACGTCCTGGTCATCGGGACGGATCCGGCGTTTCACTTTTCCGATGGTTACGCGGGAGCGGGCGTGTTGATCAACAATGGGCTCGCCTTCGCCGGCAGTCTCGCCGGTACGACGAATCTCTACCTGGACCTCAGTTGTTCACATATTGCCGCGAACCCTGTGCTGGCCGGTATCGCCCCGTCGTTCAGCATCGGCACCAGTGGCATGAATTCTGAATCGACCCACGTGACCGGTGCTGGGGCACAGCTGGTGAACGTCACGTCGATTGACCTGGCGAACTGGCACGATTCGGTCCACGAGTACTTCAACCAGTGGCCCGCGGACTTCGTCCCCGTGGCGATCGTTCCGCCAAGTGGCGGCGTGGCGGCCCAGATGTGCTCAGCGCCCGTCACGGCCGCCGACGGCACGGTCGGCTGCCCGTACATCGTGGCCCGACTGGGTACCGTCGCGAGCGGACGCCCGATTGACCTGAACGAAACGCGCACCGCGTCGACGCTGACACTCACGTGGGTCCCCGGACCGAGCGCGGCGCCCTATCGCTGCACGCTGCTCTACGGGTTCGATACGCCGTCGAGTTTCAGCGTGACCTCGTCGGCGACCTCGTGCACGTTCTACAACCTCGGCGCGGCGACGCCCTACGGCGTCTCGGTCGCGGGCGGGGGCGGTTCGGGTCCGGCGGCGCAGATCTTTGCCCCGCCCGTCGCGACGACGATCACTTGCGTTCGTGCACACCACGTGCGTCGCGTCACGGCGGTGAGTCCCCGCTGCCCGATGGGCTGGCGGCCGCGGCACTAGACGGATTCGTCAGTCGAGGTCGAGTGCGCTCGCGAGCGTCGAGTAGCCCGGTGCGGACGGCGCCCACGGGTACGCCGCCTGGACCCGCGCGGCGAGGTCCAAGAGCCAGTAGTCGGCCCAGCGCGGGGCGGTGATCTGAAGCCCAAAGGGCAGCCCCGTGTCGAGGGTGCCCATGGGCACGCTGAGGGCGGGGAGTCCGGTGACGTTCTGGATGACCGTCGCGAGGTTGCTCGGGTGCAAACCGTGGATCTCGCCATCCTCGGTGGAGCCGTCGGCCAACCAGCCGGCACTCGTCACGCTCGGCGTAAGCAGCAGTCCGTGATCACCGAGGAGTTCGTCAAGCTCGCGCGCGTAGGCGAAGCGGCGCCGTCGCGCGGCGAGGTACTGCTCGATCGTCACCGATCGGCCCGTCTCGAAGAATTCACGGGTGGCCACGTGCAACTCGCCCCAGTGTTGCTCGACGACGTCAGGGCCGAGTCGGTGCAGGTGCTCGGCCGCGCAGGTGACGTACCAGTCGAGGTCGGGGTTACCACTGGCGAAGAACGAGTCGGGCTCGCGCCAGGTGACTGGTAGACCAAGAAGATCCGCGACGGCGGTGACGGCGTCGTGAAAGCGACCCGCGACGTCGGACGGGAGCTCCCCCCACGGCGAGGTCCGCTCGGCGGCGACGAGCACGAGTGGTCCGTCCATCGACGCTCGCGACGCCGATGGTGCGAGCGGCGGGGCCGAGGGATCGCCCGGGACCGGTCCGGCCATCACCGAGAAGAGCAGGGCGAGATCGTCCGCCGAGGTCGCGAAGGGCCCGTCGGTCGAGTAGTCGATCCAGTCGGGTTCGGGCCGACGACCGATCATCCCGTTGGTCGGCTTCAGACCGACCAGTCCGCAGAGCGAGGCGGGGATGCGAATCGAGCCGCCGCCGTCGGTTGCCGTGGCGACGGCGACCGCGCCCGCCGCGAGGGCCGCCGCCGAGCCGCCACTCGAGCCGCCGGTCGACAGGCGCGGATTCCAGGGATTGCGCGTCACCCCCGTCAGCTCATTGGCGGTAAAGCCCTCGATGGCGAACTCGGGCAGTGTCGACTTGCCAACGACGATCGCGCCGGCGTCGAGTAGGCGCTGAGGGGTGACGCCGTTCGATCGCGCCGGTGGCGCGTCGGCGTAGAGGCGCGAGCCCTGGCGGGTCGGGTGGCCCGCCCAGTCCTCGAGGTCCTTCACGAGCGTCGGGGCACCGAGCAGCGCGCCGTCGCGCCGTCCGCTCGCGTCGATGACCACGGCGCACGCGCGCGCCTCGTCAAAGGTCGCCTCGGCGAGCAGGTTCAGGGTCGGGTTCACGGCTTCCAGTCGCTCGATCGAGGCCTCGACCACCGCGGTCGCGGTGCGTTCGCCGTCGCGCACGGCGGCGACGATCCGAGAGAGAGGTCCGCTCATCGGTCGATCACTCGGTCGATCACCCGGTCGGTCGGTCCGTCGAGACGCCTCGGGTGGCTTCGCGTCGTGTGAGCGGGGTGGGAGTGCACGTTGTCGTTACCGTAGTCGCCGGTCGCCGCGCCGAGCGTCCAGGCATGACCTGGTAGCACCGGCCGACGAACGTCAGCGAGCCCTCGCGACCAGGGAGGCCGCGCTCGTTCGACCAGTGCGCCGTGCGTGGGGTCCACGGTCGCGTCCTCGCGTTCGCCCCTTGTGTGGAGAGCCACTCGAATACCAGCGCTTTCTCGTCGACCTCGTTCTTAGGATAGGGAAATGTCTGCACCGCGAGGGTTCGTCACGACCGACGAGTTCATCCACCGCTTCGGCGACGACGGCCTCGTCGTGCTCGACGTGCGCGAGCCCGACGAGGTCGCCGCCTGGCCGATGTCCGGGGCGCTCGCGATCCCCCTCGGCCAACTGAGGTCGAACCTTGACGCCGTACCGCGCGACCGCGACGTGGTGGTCGTCTGCGCGAAGGGGGCTCGCGCCCTAGAAGGCGCACAGATCCTCGCGTCGGCCGGCGTCGCGAGCGTGGTCCTCGAGGGAGGAATGGCGGCCTGGGCATCGACCTACGACGAAGTCGTTGGCGAATTCGCTGGCGCGAGCGTCGTCCAGGTGCGTCGGCGTGGCAAGGGCTGCCTCTCCTACGTGGTGGGGGCCGGCACTCGAGCGCTCGTCATCGATCCCTCCACCGAGATCGAGCGCTACGTCCGAATCGCGGCTGCGCGGGGCTGGCGAATCGACCACGTCGTTGACACCCACCTGCACGCCGATCACCTCAGCGGCGCGCGCCAGCTGGCGGCGTCGTGCGGGGCGACGCTCTGGCTCAGCCCGTCGGATCCCTTCCACTTCGACTTCGAGCCGCTCGTCAACGGCGCGACCCTCGAGCTCGGTGGCGAGGTGACACTCACCGTGCGCGGTGTGGCCGTGCCCGGCCACACCGAAGGCTCGACCATGCTGGCTCTCGCCGACCGGGCGATCTTCACGGGTGACACGCTCTTCGTCGAGTCGGTCGGTCGGCCTGACCTCGCCGACCAGGCCGAACGGTACGCACGCCACCTACACCGCAGCCTGCGTACGCACGTTCTGCCCCTCGGTGACGAGACGACGGTCTTGCCGGCCCACTTCGGCGCGAGTGTCGCGGTTAAGCGCGACCGGCTCGTCGCGGCCCGTCTCGGCGACCTGCGAAGGACGCTCGCGGCCCTCGCCTTCGACGAGGCAGACTTCGTCGAGTGGGCGCTCGCCCACGTGACCGACCGGCCCGAGAACTACCGTCGGATCGTCGCCGTGAACGCCGGCGACGACGTCGCCGACGAGGAATCGGCGACCCTCGAGATCGGTCCGAACCGTTGCGCGATCGCGTAGCTGCGGCGTTCGACAACCGTCACCGCGCGCCTCGTCACGAGCTCGAAGGATGCCCGAGCGGCGTCGGACGCTAACCCGCGAGCGACGACTTATGTGCTTCGACCACGAGTTACGACTTGGTGACGATTTTGCGGTGGCAGTGGTGCATGCACGGCCCGGCACTGCCACTTTCCCACTTTTTTGCCTACTTATCAGGTAGTACGCTGGAACAACCGTGGTGACGTCGCGATTGACGCGGTGACGCTCGTGCTGGTGCCGGTATTCGCGCCGGCCCCAGGGGCTTCTCTATACTTGACCACGAGGTAGCTCCCGTGACGTGTCACGGGGCGCGTCTCGTGTCGGTCTTTGCTGTACGCAGTACCTCGAAAGAAGAAGGTCGATGATCTCGGCCCCCGTGAATGGAGTGAAGTGAAAACCAACGCCGCTTCGAAGGAAGGATTCGTAATGAATACTTTGCGACGGATAACCCACCACATGATCAAGGCGGCCTCGGTTGGCGCCGTGCTCGTCGCCGCGTCGCTGCCCCTGGCCGCGACCACTGGCGCGAGCGCCGCGACGAGCCCATCGATCACGTGCAGCCAGCTGAGCTCCTCGCCGGTGAGCAGCAACCCGTTTACGTGCGGGTCCCTGCCCTACGCGCCCGCGGGCTCGACGCTCGCCTTCTACATCTTCGGGGCGAACTTCGCCAACGACAACGGGAACATGACGGTCACGACGACCGCGCCCGGTGTGACCGGCCAGGTTGCCGAGAGCTCGTCATCGACGGCGTTGGTCACCCTCTACACGTCGGCCACCACGACGCCGGGCTACTACCCCATTACGTTGACCGACGACAACGGTACGGCAACCCTGGCGACGGCCTTCGGGATCGACCCGACGGCGAGCGTCTCGGGTGCGGTGCCGAGTTCGATCGCGGTTGGCTCGACGCGGCTCATCACCGTCACGGGTGTTGGCCTGTCGGCCGCGACACCGGTGATTGTTCCCGCCAGCGGGCTGACGCTCAGCAACGTAATCGCGTCGGCTGACGGCACCTCGCTCACCTTCGACGCGACCGCGACAGCGGTTGGCACCTACGCCATCACCATTGGCGCGGCCCAACTCTCGCTGGCCGTGACTGGACCGGCGGTGTCGTCGGTGTCGGTCGCGAGCTCGACTGGCTACCTGGTCTCAAGCGCTACGGTCACGTCACAGCTGGTGACGATCTCGGGCTCGGGCTTCGAGGCCGGCGCGAGCGTCCAAGTCGGTGGCGTCACGCTGCCCGGCACGATCGACGGCGTGACCTTCAGCGCGCCGACGGTGGTGAACAACACGACGATCACGACGTCGGCTACGGTGCCGGTGACTGGCGGCATGGGCGTGAACCGATACGAAATTACGATCATCAACCCCGACGGCACGATGGTCACGACCGTGGCCAGCCCTGCCGGCGCACTCGGCTTTGGTGAAGCGGGTGGTGCGCTCACGACGAGTTCCGCGACGTTGACCCTCGTCACAAATGGCAATCAACTGGTTCCCGGGGCGATGGCCACGATCACCGTGATGCCGAGTGCTGGTTTTACCGTGACGAGTGGCGCGGTGATCACGCTCTCGGTTGGCTCGATCAGTTTCAGCGGCACGGCGACGGTTAACCCTGACGGCTC
>JAKBCI010000129.1 GCA_021807965.1 Actinomycetes bacterium | reverse complement strand
GCGACGCCACTCTTGCTCATCGTCATGCAGCCCGACCTGGGAACGGCGATCATCATCGTGCTGGTGGTGGCCGCGATGATGGTGATCGCGGGCGTGCCGCCCCGGTTCATGACGTTTCTCGTCGTCGTGGGATCGGCTGGCGTGGCGGGCGCGGTGTACTTCGACCTGCTGCGCAAGTACCAGTTCGATCGTTTCGTGTCGTTCTTGAATCAAAACTCGACCAACCCGGCGCTCGCGCCGCTGATCTACGAGGTCTCCAACGCTAAGAGCGCCATTGGGTCGGGTGGGTTGCGCGGCGCCGGTCTCTTTCGCGGCCTCCAGACGGTGCTCGGGTACGTGCCCGAGCAGCGCACCGACTTCATCTTCACGGCCATCGGCGAGCAGCTGGGATTCATTGGATCGCTCGCCATCGTGCTGTTGCTCGGGTTCGTCGCCCTGCGCATGTTTCGAATCGGTCGCACCGCGCGCGACACGATGGGCCGCGTGCTCGGCCTCGGGATTTTCATCTTCTTCGCCTTCAGCTGCTTCGAGAACATCGGCATGACTATGGGCATGATGCCGGTAACGGGGATCCCCTTGCCGCTGCTCAGCTACGGGGGATCGGCGGTACTCGTGTTCTACTGCGCCGGTGGCGTGGTGCTCTCGGTCTCACGACGTCGCGGGGGCTTGACGTGACGACGCTGCCCGACGACGTCGCGCCGGACGACGCGTCGACGCCGGCTGAACCGGGCGCGACCGACGAACCGAGGGCGACCGACGAGACGCCGAGCGTCGCGCGCGAGGACTGGTTCTACCGCGTCGTGCACGTGGAATCGGTCCTGTTCGACCTGGGCGACTCGTCGCCCCAGGTCCACCTCATGGAGGCCGAGGCGCCATACCGCAACCTCTCGATTCCGGTTGCCTTGCCCGAGGGAATCGCGCTGCACGCGGCGCTCTACAACCGCGCGGGACGCCGGCCGGGCACCCACGAGCTCTTCGCCACGGTGCTCGCGAGGCTCCAGTGCGACGTCATCGCGGCGAAGATCACGCGGTACGAGGGTGGCATCTACTTCGCCGAGCTCGATCTCATGACGCCGCGCGGTCGCGAGATCGTCGACTGTCGCACGAGCGACGCGTTGATCATGGCACTGCGTCAGCCGGTGGTCGCGCCAATACTCTGTCGCGACGATATCCTCGCCGCGGCTAACGCGCGAGGTTGACGCGGCGAATCTCGCCGCCGCGCACCTCGACGGTGTTTTCGTGCGAGATCCGAAGCAGTAGCGCCACGATGATGTAGTTGGCCACCAGTGAACTGCCCCCGTAGGCCATGAAGGGCAGCGTGATGCCGGTAAACGGCGTGATGCGCAGCACGCCAGCCATGATGAAGAACGCCTGCAGGCCGACGACGGCGCTGAGTGCGGTGGCGGCGAGACGAACGAAGTCCGAGTGGGCTCGTTGGGCGATGCGAAAACCTTCCCCCACGAATAGCGCGAAGAGGCTGAGCACCACGATGACGCCGAGGAAGCCGAGCTCCTCACCGATGGCCGCGAAGATCATGTCCGAGGTCACGTCGGGGATCGTGCCCGACTGGCCGAGTCCCAGTCCGGTGCCGGTGACGCCGCCCGCGGCGAGGGAGAACCACCCGTAGGCCAGCTGGTGCGAGAAGGCGAAGTTGCGCGCCGACCACGGATCGATCCAGAGGCTGATGCGGGCGTGAACCTGGGAGAACAACCGTACGGCGACTACCGCGCCGCCGGCGAAGAGCGCCACGCCGAACGCGACGTAGGTCTTCAGGCCCGTCGTTACCCAGAGCATCGCCATGAAGAGCGCGAAGAGCAGCATGGCGAAACCCACGTCATTCTCCGCGCCCAAGACCGCGATGGCGAATCCCCAGGCGGCGAGTATCGGCAACAGGGTTTTGGGCGGCACGATCAGGCGCCGACCGAGTCGTTGGGTCGGCGTCGAGAGCAACTCACGATTGGCCGCGAAGTACGAGGCGAAGAAGAACGCGAGGAGTATCTTCGCGATCTCGACCGGTTGAAACGTGATCGGACCGAGTCCGATCCAGAGTCGCGCCCCGCCGACGTTGATGCCGAGGCCGGGTACGAGGGGCAAGAGCAGCAAGCCAATGGCTCCGGCGAGCGTCAAATAGCGATAACGGTCGAGGTCGCGAACGTGGCGAACGACGGCGAGCGTGACGATCAGCGCGATCGCGCTGACGAGAAACCACAGGGATTGGTACGCGGCTTGGGTCGGGTCCCACCGGGCAATCTCGACGTACCCAATGCCGTTGAGCAGCGTCGCGATCGGCAGCAGCACCTGTGACGACTGGGGCGCGTAGTGTCGGATTCCCAGGTGCATCATCAGGGATATCACGACGATCGCCACAAGGAAGAGCCAAAGCCGTGGTGGCAGGTGGCCCACGGCTCCGAGCCAGGCGAGCACGTAGAACGAGCTCACGATGATCCACGCGAGCGCGAGCAGGCTCAGCTCGGTCGAGCGCGAGCGGGCCGCCACAACGGCGCTCGACGGCGCGGTCGGCGCCGGTGCTCGCGTATGCTTCGCCATCCTCTTAGAGTAGTCGTAGCACTAGTAAAAGTACGGAGCGGAGGGCTTTCGCGGTGACAGTCGACGTGCAAGCCTTTGGACCCGAGCGTTTCTCGAGTCGCGAGTTGTCGCGCCTAGAGTTCGGTGCCCGCTTGTTGGACCTGGCGCACGACTCGAGACTGCCGGTACTGGAGCGCTGCAAGTTCGTTGCGATCTTCGCCGACATGGTCGACGAGTTCTTCCAGGTCCGCGTGGTCAGCCTGCAGGACAAGGTGGCGGCGGGCGTCCAGACGCCGTCGGTCGATGGGGTGCGCCCGCGCCAGCAGTTGGCGGCTATCCGCGAGCGCGTGCTGTCCCTGGTCGAGCGCCAGGATCGCATTGTGCTCGACGAACTCACGCCCGAGCTCGCGCGCGCCGGCATCGCGATCACTCGCTTCGACGACCTGGAGGTTGAGGAGCGGTCCCGGCTGAACCGGTACTTCGAGCAGAACGTATACCCGGTCCTGACGCCATTGGCCGTTGACCCGGGACACCCCTTCCCCATGATCTCCAACCTCTCGCTCAACGTGGCCGTCACGGTGCGCGACGACGAGACCGGCGAAGAGCGCAGCGCCCGCGTGAAGGTGCCTAGCTCGCTGCCGCGCTTTCTACCCGCCGGGTCCGGTCGGTGGTGCCTCTTGGAAGAGCTCATCGTGGCGAACCTCGGTCGGCTGTTCCCGGGGATGACTATTGGGCGCGCCGACCTGTTCCGGGTGACGCGCAACGCGGACCTCACGCTCGAAGAGGACGAGGCGGACGATCTCCTGGTCGCCCTCGAGGTGGAGCTTCGCCGCCGGCGATTCGGCGAAGCGCTGCGCGTGGAGATTCTGCGCGGCATGTCCGCGGAGTTCCTCGACCTGCTCGTCGACCAACTCGACTTGACCGCCGAGAGCGTCTACGTGAGCGACGCCCCGCTCGGACTGCACGATCTGTGGGGGCTCTACGACTTCGATCGACCCGACCTCAAGGGTGAGGGTTGGTCGCCTTTGACGCCGCCGAAGCTGCTCGCCGGTGACCACGTCGCCGACGTCTTCGCCGTGATTCGCGAGGGGGATGTACTGCTGCACCACCCGTACGAATCGTTCAGTGACTCGGTGGAGATGTTCATCGCGCAGGCGGCCGACGACCCCAAGGTGGTAGCCATCAAGCAGACGCTTTATCGAACGTCGGGAGACTCGCCCGTGGTGGGCTCGCTGATTCGGGCCGCTGAGCGCGGCAAGCAAGTGGTGGCGCTGGTCGAGCTGAAGGCCCGCTTCGACGAGGCGGCGAACATCGAGTGGGCTAAGGCGCTCGAAGACGCCGGCGTGCACGTCGTGTACGGCGTGGTCGGGCTGAAGACGCACTCGAAGACGGCGCTGGTGGTTCGTAGCGAGGGGGACCGTACGGTTCGCTACGCGCACGTCGCGACCGGCAACTACAACTCCAAGACGGCGCGCAGCTACGAAGATTTCGGTCTGTTGACGGCGGACCCGGCGATCACGCACGACGTCGGCGAGCTGTTCAACTTCCTTACCGGCTTCGCGCGTAACGCCGACTACGAAAAGATCATCGTCAGTCCGACGATGACGCGCCCGCGCATCATTGACCTGATTGGGCGCCAACGGGATCGCGGACCCGCGGGTCGCATCGATTTCAAGGTTAACGGGCTCACCGATCCGGCCATCATCGACGCGCTGTACGAGGCGAGCAGCGAGGGCGTGCCGATACGGTTGGCCGTGCGGACCTTGTGTTGCCTGCGGCCGGGCGTGGCCGGTCTCTCGGCGACCATTTCGGTGCACAGCCTGGTCGGGGAGTTTCTGGAGCACTCGCGGGTGCTGATGTTCGGTCACCCCGGCGACGAGGAGTTTTCGATTTATATGGGCTCGACTGACCTGATGGAGCGCAACCTGGATCGTCGCGTCGAGGTGCTCGTACCGATTGAGGATCCGTCGCTTCAGGTAGAGCTGCTCGAGGCGTTCGAGATCACGTGGCGCGACGACGAGTTCACGTGGGTACTCGGCACTGATCGACGGTGGCGTCGAGTCCAACCGGTGGCGGCGTTCTCGGCCCAGGCCGAGTTCAAGCGTCGGGCGCTGGACCGCTCGCGTTCGCTGAGCGCCCACTAGCGCCGCCGCGACGCCACTCGAGGCTGGCGTACGAGACGCCGCCGATGGGGATCGGGATCCAGAAGTTGACAAGCCGGTACGCGATGACGGCGAGGATTGCCTGACTATGGGGAACGCCAAAACCGACCAGGGTCGGGATGAGGACTCCCTCGATCACGCCGAGGCCGGCCGGCGTGAGGGGAATGGCCGCGAGGATATTGGCGAGTCCGTACGCGACCAAGAGGTCGATGGGCGAGATCACGTGACCAAAGGACCAGATAAAGACCCAGAGGCACGCGGCGTCGAATATCCAGTTCAGACCGGCCCACGTGAAGGCCCACCACAGGGTTCGTCGATTGTTGATCAGCACGGTGATCCGGTCAGCGACCTTGCCGATCAGGGCCGTTAGACGATCGGGGTCGATCCGTGGTACGCGTCGAGCGAGAGCGCGGATCCAGTTGTCGGCGTGGCGCTGGCCACGCGTGATGAGCAGAATCGTCCCGAAGAAGGCCGCCATCAAGAATACGCCCGCTAGGGCGGCGAAGCCGTAGGCGGGATTGAAGCCGCGCAGGGGGATCGAGATGACCAGCGCGCACCAGAAGATGATGTTGAGCACCACGGCCGATCCGGTTCCCTGCGTCGCGAGGCCGAAGGCGTTGGTCTCCTTGGGCACGCCCAGCTGATTGAAGATTCGATACGACAGGGCTCCCGCCGGGGCCGTCCCACCGGGCACTACGTGGCTGATAGCGAGGCCAGCGAGGTTCACCCGCAAGGTGTCAAAGCGCGGAGGCGAGTACGGGTAGAGCACGGCGCGGGTCAGTTCGACGTACGCGTAGATAGCCGCGAGCTCACAGACCACCGCGATGGCGACCAGCACCGGATTGATCGTCGCGAGCAGGTGCAGCGAGTGCCTGGCGGAGGCGAACTGGGGCAGCACTAGGTACTCGAGCACGAAGACCAGCAGTCCCACGCTCAGGATGAT
>JAKBCI010000002.1 GCA_021807965.1 Actinomycetes bacterium | reverse complement strand
GATGCGGTCGTCGGTGCCGACCTTGTGCTAGAGCCCGAGGGGATAGCCGGCAGTGCGAGGCCGCTTCAGTTGGCGCGGTAGCAAGGCATCGTGTCGAAGCTGGTCGCGGAGGACTGGTAGGCGGACGTGGTCGAAGCGCTGTGATGCACTCGACACGCAGCGCGACGAGCTTAGGGCACGCGAGACGTCGTCGCCCTCTACAAGCCCGAGAGTCGGCGAACCGCGCGCGCGAGCGCCGCGTTGTCGTCTTCACCGTAGCCCTGGGCGATGATGCCGTCCTCGAAGGCAGCGGCCAGCGCCGTCACCGGCAGCGTCGCGCCGACGTCGCGGGCGAGTTCGAGTCCGATCCCCAGGTCCTTGCGGTGCAGCTCGATCTTGAAGCCGAGCGGGTAGTCGTCGTCGATCATGCGGCCGCTGCGATTAGCCAACACCCACGAGCCCGCCGCCCCCCCGGCCAGGGCACCGACGATCTTCTCGGCGTCGAGCCCCGCCTTCAGCGCGAGCACGACGCCTTCGGCCACTCCCAGGTACGTCCCGGCGAGGATGACCTGGTTGATGGCCTTGGCCCACTGGCCGGCGCCGAGCGGGCCGAGGTGGCTGACCGTGTTGCCCATGGCGGCCAGTACGCCACGCGCGCGTTGGAATTCGACGTCGCTGCCCCCCACCAAGATGGTGAGCGTGCCGAGCCGGGCGCCCTCAGAGCCCCCGGTGACCGGCGCGTCAAGCATCATGACGCCGTTGGTCGCGAGGCGCTGGGCGAACTCGATCGCGCGACGTGGACTGATGGTCGAGGTGTCGATGACGAGTGAGCCGGGGGCGAGTCCCGCGGCGAGCCCGTTCGGACCGAAGAGAACCGACTCCACCTGGGGCGAGTCAGTGAGACAGGTGACCACGACGTCGCTCGTCGTGGCGAGATCCGCGGGACTCGTTGCGTGGCGAGCGCCGAGCTCGACGAGTGGCGCCGCCCGATCGGGCGTGCGGTTCCACACGCTGAGCGAGAATCCGGCGCGTGCCAGGTTCGCGGCCATGGGCGCCCCCATCGTGCCGAGCCCCGCGAAGCCGACCCGCTCCTCTTTCTGGCTCACTGGCGTCGTCATGGTGTCCTCTCTTCAGGTGGTCGCGCGTGGCACTGGCCACACGTTACGGCGCCATCGAGGGCGAGGTGGTCCGAATGACCGGTGGTCGTCAGCGAAGGGCACATGCCCTCGGTCTGACAACCACTACGATGAGCGCGAAACGTCGGTGTGCGCCGTAACCTTCAACTGGTCGCCCCTCGAATCAGGGACGACCGTGAGAGTACGGCGAGATCTCCGAGTCGGACCTCCGCCTTTGTTCTACTCGTGGCCACGGCTCGACCGCGACAGGCAGTGCGGACGTCGAGACCGGCGAGGTCTGATGGTGCTCGGTCGTTAGGGACGCCGCCGTCAACTACGACGACGAACCCGGGAGCACGGCGACGTAGACGTCACAGAGGTTCCACCCGGTGCGCTCGCCGGCCACCAGCTGGTCCACGGCCCGCAGTCCGTGATAGCTGTCGTGGGCGAGCTTCACCGCTGACCAGTTGACCCCGCGCGCCGTTGCCCGTTCGACGGTCTCGTCGTCCACCCAGCCTCCCGCGACGCCGGGCACGAAGTCGCGGCCGTCGGTCGCGCGGGCGACGAACGCGCCGGGGCGTCCGATTCGCGCGAGAGCCCCCGCCATCGTCCAGGCGAAGGCCTGGGCGCGTCCACCGAGGCCGGCACCGGTGACGCGCACCGTCACCTCGCCGACGCCGAGCAGACACTGGGGACCCGGGCGCTTGGCGGCGACCTCGAGGGCCGTCGACCACTGCGCAACTACGTCATCGAGGTCTCCGACGACGCGACGCCCCATATCGACGATCGAGTAGCCGCGGCGGTGAGCCTCGCTCGCCGCTGCGTTGAACACGAGCGTTGGTTCGGCGACGACCGCGTTCTCGACGCTCGTGCTCGGTGCCTCGGCCATTATCGTTCGGCGTCGGGCGCCGGCGCGGCGGAACGTATCGGCGAGGTCGTCGGGCAACTCGAAGGCTCCTATCAGTGCCTCGAGCTCGTCGGGCAAGGGATCGTAGTCGTAGGTGAGTCCCGAAGCGACCCAGGGCGCGCCCGAGACGACGTTGTCGACCTCGATGAGTGTTCGAAGGCGTGGTGTCACGACTGCGCGCAGCACCGCGCCGCCGGCGATCTGCGAGGTTGACGCGCGCAGCCGATTGAGCGTCGTGATGTCGGCACCCGTCGCGAGTGCGGCGCTCCAGAGCGCTTCGAGCGCTCGCCGGTCGACCGGACTCAGCGGCAGCGCGCAGAGACTCGACGCGCCACCCGAGAGCAGCACGAGCGTGAGATCGGCGTCACTCGCGCCGAGAAAGTCGAGCAGCTGGTGCGCCGCGCGCAGGCTGGCCGCGCCGGGCACCGGGTGCTCACCGACCACGACGTTCTCGTAGGCGCGAGCGGCGCCGTCGTCGCTGATCGTCAGGCGACGCCGCGTGCGCGCACCGAGCGTCGTCAGCGCCGCCGCGGACATCTCGGGCGCGGCTTTGCCGATAGCGACGACGTCGACAGCGAGGTCGCCGACGTCGTCGAGGGCCGGCCCGACCAGCCGGTCGAGGGCCACCTCGTGGGTCCAGGTTGCGGTGATCGCGAGCGCGTCGGCGACTAGTCGATCGCGTACCGCGGGCGTCGTCACCTTGGTATCACGTGGCAGACGCCCGAAGGCGCGCAGTCTGCGGGGTCGAGTGTTCGGGACCGTTCGACCAATTGGGCGATGACGGACCGGGCGTGGCGCAGCTCGTCGATCTGGCGGTCGATCTCCGTGGCGCGCTCGCCGAGCAGGCTCACGACGTGAGCGCACGGGGACGCGCCGCGGTCGCGAAAGGCGACGATTCCGCGAATCTCGCCGAGCGTGAGTCCCGACGCCTGGCTCGCGCGCACGAAGCGAATGCGCTCCAGCGCGTCGGGTCCGTAGTCGCGGTAGCCCGAGGGGGTCCTCGCGGGTCGCTCGAGCACCCCGATCTCCTCGTAGTAGCGAAGGGTCTTCACCGAGACGCCGGCGAGTGCGGCGAGTCGTCCGATCTGCATGCTCCAGGGTACCCCCTTGACTCTCCCCTGCACTGGAAGGTATAGGGTCACCGACACAGCTCGCGTCGCCGTGTCGGGGACGCATTAGCGAAGCGAAGGGAAGGAATATGTCCACTTCGACCAGGTACGACATCGCGATCGTCGGCTCGGGCAGCGCCGCGTTCGCCACGGCCATCGAGGCCACGCGGCGTGGCGGCTCAGTCGTCATGATCGAGGCGGGCATCGTCGGGGGCACGTGCGTCAACGTCGGGTGCGTACCTTCCAAGGCCCTCCTCGCCGCGGCCGAAGCGCGCCACGTCGCCCTCGAGCGGCGCTTTCCTGGCGTCGTGACGGCAGCGAGCACCGTCGACATGGCGGCCCTCGTCGCGGGCAAGGACGAGATCGTGGACGCACTGCGCGAGGAGAAATACGTCGAACTCGCCGCGCTCTACGGCTTCGAGATCGTGCACGGCCGAGCTCGCTTCGTCGCGGGTCCGGCCCTCGACGTTGACGGGCGGCGCGTCGACGCGGCCCACTACGTCGTCGCGACCGGCGCGGCGCCGTGGGCGCCGCCGATCGACGGACTCGAAGTGACGGGCTACCTGACCTCGACGTCGGCCATGGCGCTCGACTACGTGCCCGAGTCACTCGTCGTCATCGGTGGCAACGCCATTGGACTTGAGCAGGGCCAGCTCTACGCGCGCCTGGGCAGTCGGGTCACGATTCTCGAGGCGCTCGACACGATCGCTCCGTTCGAGGAGCCCGAACTGGCTGAGGCGTTGACGGGGGTCCTTCGCGACGAGGGGATCACCATCCGTGCGGCGGTGAACGTCGAACGAGTGCGCCGTCGCGGTGACGAGGTGGTTGTTAGTGTCGCCGGGGTCGATAGTCGAGACGAGATCACGGCCGCGGCGGTGCTGGTCGCGACCGGGCGGCGCCCGTACACCGACGACCTCGGTCTCGACGTCGTCGGTGTCAGCGTCGGACCCCGTGGCGAGGTCGTCGTCGACGACGAGCTGCGCACCTCGAACCCGCGAATCTTCGCCGCAGGCGACGTCACCGGTCACCCTCAGTTCGTCTACGTGGCCGGGCGCCACGGGGTCGTCGTCGCAGCCAACGCGCTCGCCGGCGAACACCAGCGCGTCGATTACCGCACGCTGCCCCGGGTTACCTTCACCTCGCCGGCGCTGGCGTCGGTCGGGCTGACCGATGAGCAGGCCGAGGCGCGCGGGATCGACTGCGACTGCCGCGTCCTCTCACTCGAGCACGTGCCGCGGGGAATCGTGAATCGCGACACGCGTGGCGTCGCCAAGGTTGTCGCGAACGCCGCGACCGGCGAAGTGCTCGGCGTACACCTTCTCGCCGACGGGGCCGGCGACGCGATCGTGGCCGCGGTCTACGCGCTTGACGCCGCGTTTACGGTTGACCAGCTGGCGACCGCGTGGACGCCCTATCTGACGATGGGCGAGGCGATCAAGCTGGCCGCCCAGTCCTTCACCCGCGACGTCGGCTCGCTCTCGTGCTGCGCGTGACGTTGTATCGTTTTGGCCCCGTCGTGCGTCTGTGTAGGTGAAGGATCGACACCAAGGAGATGACATGAAGAAGACCGTAGGCAGCATCGATCGGGCGGTTCGCGCCGTACTGGCCGTCGCCGCACTGATTATTGCCGGTTTCGCCGGTTTCTCGAGTGGCTGGGGCATCGTGTTGATCATCGTTGCGGCCATCCTCGCCGTCACGGGCTCGAGCGGCTACTGCCCGCTCTACAGCGCGACCGGGGTAAGCACGGTCCACGAGCACGACAGCCACGCGGGTGACGCGCACGCGCACTGAGTCGGCCGTCGGGTGACGAGGGGTATCGCGTGCCACAATGGCGGCCATGGCCCACGACCTCGATGACGAGACGCCGCGAGGCGCCAGCGACGAGTTCAGCGCGCTCGTGGGGGCACAGATTCCCGATCTGTACCGCTACGCGCGCTGGCTCGTTGGCGACTCGGCCGAGGCCGAGGACGTCGTCGGTGACACCATTGTTCGGTCCCTCGAGCGGCGTGGCCAGTTTCGAGGCGAGTCGTCGCTTCGCACCTGGCTCCACCAGATTCTCTACCACCTGGCCATCGACCGGTCGCGACACGTTGGCCACGAGATCTCGGTGAGAGAGGTAGACGACGCGTGGAACGACGAATCCTTCAGCGTGGACGCGGCGGTGGTGGTGGAGCGAGCCGAGACTCGCGCCGAACTCGCCGAGGCCCTCTTGCACCTCCCGGTTCACTACCGCACGGTCGTGGTGCTGCACGACGCCGAAGGGTGGTCGGCGCCCGAGATCGCGACCCTGCTCGACATCGGGATTCCGGCCGCCAAGCAGCGCCTGCGCCGAGGACGCATGATGCTCGTAAACGTACTCGCGCGAGCGCCGGAGCGCCACGTGGCTAACCAGGGCGTCCCGCTCGGGTGCGTCGAGGCGCGCGCTGGCGTCTCGGACTACCTCGACGACGAGTTGAACGACGCCGAGCGGCGAGCCCTTGAGGCTCACCTCTCGACCTGCGCAACCTGCCCACCGCTCTTTCGCTCGCTCGTCGGGGTCACGACCTCACTGGGCGCCCTGCACGATCCCGACAGCGTCATCGACCCCGTGCTCGTGGCGCGCATTCGCGCGCGGGGGGTCGAGAGCGCACCGAACGCGCCGTCGCCCGACGAGTGACGTGATTGCGAACGCCTCGTGACCCGAGGAAGTGACCAACGTCCCTAGTAGGGACGCCGTCATAGATTTACACTCATCAATGTATTAGTGGCGACGGTGCCACCCGGGTGAGCAGGTCCTATGGACGACGGGGTGCGGCTCTACGAGGATGAAGTCCTGATCGTAACGGGTGAACCCGATTCGATAGTGGCACGGGGTGGGTTCGAGGTAGCGGCGCCCGATGCGCTGGGGTCGCCGCGTCCGCTCGGGCTGTCGGGCTTTCACCCGGGCTGGTTCGGCGCGGTGATGGGCACGGCGATCGTCGGTGTCGCGGCCTCGCTCAATCCCGGTCACGTGGCGTCACTTGCTGCGACGGCGCGAGTGGTCGGCCAGACGATGACCATTGTCGCGGTCGTGCTCGCCGTTGTGCTCGGCGTGCTCTACGTCGCACGCTTCGTCCAGTACCCGCGCGCGTCACTCGCCGACGCCCGTGATCCCTCGCTCGGCGCCCTCTACGGGACACTCCCCGGTGGCGTGCTCGTTCTCGCGGCGACGGCCGCCGCGGTCGGGCCGACCTGGTTCGCCCCATCGAGCGTGCGCGACATCATCGCCGTCTTGGACTGGATCGGTGTTCCGCTCGCCTTCGCCGCTAGCCTGGCCTTCGCGTATCTGCTCTTCGTACGAGCGGAGCTCGTGCCCGAGGCCGTGAACGGCAGCTGGTTCATTCCGCCCGTCGTGAACATCGTGGTGCCTCTCGTGCTCGTACCGCTCATTCCGTCGTCCTCGCCGGCAACCGCGCGCCTCTTGCTCTTTCTCTCGTACGGCTTCTGGGGGATGGGCTTCGTGCTCTACCTGCTCATCGCGACGATGCTCTACCAGCGCCTCGTGTTGCACCCGCTTCCCCACGCGGGCCTTGCCCCGTCGTTCTGGATCGGACTCGGACCACTCGGGGTCGGCGCCTTGGCGCTGGTGAAGATGGCCGGTGCCGGTACGGCACTCTTCGCCACGCTCGCGCCCGCGATCGCCACCGCGTCGAGCCTGGTGGCAACGCTACTGTGGGGCTTTGGCGCCTGGTGGATCATCGCCGCGGCGCTGCTGCTTGTGCACTACCTGCGTCGAGGACCTCTCCCGTACGGCATCGGCTGGTGGGGCTTCACGTTCCCCCTCGGCGCCTTCACCGTCGCCACACAAGCCCTGGCGACCTCGTGGAATCTGAGCGCCCTGCAGTGGACGGGCGCCGGACTCTTCGTCGTGCTGTGCCTCTTCTGGCTCGTCGTGGTCGTTCGCACCGTGACCGCGCTCGTGCGCGGCGAGTTCACCCGCGCCTAATCCTTCTACCAACCTCTCAACCAAGTAAGGAGACTGCCGTGTCGACTACGACCACGCCATCAGCGACGCAGATACTGGACTCGATGCGGGCCACTATGGGCGAAGCGCCCCCGGCCATCGAGAAAGCCGCCTCGGCCGATCCGCGGATGCTCGCTGAGCAGGTCCGCTCGAGTGCCTTCGCGATGCCGTCCGAGGACGGTGCCCTAGATCCCGAGACGCGTACCCTCGTCTATCTAGCGGTCGCGCTCGCGACGTCGAACCACGCGTGCACGCTCGCGATGACCAATAAGGCCCGCGTCCAGTCCATCGACGACGCGAAGCTCCTCGAGGCGCTGCACATCGCGCGCTACGCCATGGCGACTCGGGTCATCGGCGACGCCGAGCCAGTCTTTGACCTCATCAACGAGCGTCAGCGGTAACGACCAGTCGACGATCATCCGGCCCGTCGCCTGGCACTTAATCCCAGCGCAGCGCCGATGCAACGAGCATCTCGTCGGTCGCACGCGGGCCTCGATTCAGTTCCACCCGCGGTTGTCGGCGTCCAGGAAATCGGGATCGTCGAACGAGAGACGTTACTCGCACGCCTCAGACGTCGCGACCGCCGCATCGCCGAGGCTACGGGCGTTGAGCGTTCGGTACAGGTCGTTCATCGCGTTCGGCGCGACCCGCCACCACGTCCACCGGCCGCGCTTCTCACCGATCAAGATGCCCGCTCGCGCGAGGATCTTCGTGTGGTGGCTGATGGTGGGCTGGCTCTTGGCGAGCGGGGTCTCGAGGTCACACGAGCAGACGGCACCCTTGGCGGCCACGATCGAAACGAGCTGCAGCCGTACTGGATCGGCCAGGGCCGACAACGTGCGTGCGAGAAGGGCTGCCTCGGTGGCACTCAGGGGTGTCGCACTCGGCTCAACACGCGCGTCGGCGTCGACCTCGGACGATGCTGGCTGCGCTGACACGATGGCTCTCACATTCATGAATGTCGATATGAATGCGCATCCCTGCTACATTCAACATCGTCAATCTAGCAAGAAGGTGGCGCGAATGGTTAGCGACAGCCGGCGTACGCAACGTCGTCGAGCCCGTCGATGGTCGGCGGCCTTCCGGCGAGGGTCCCGCGGCCGTGGGTGATCGAGTACCCAATGATCTCGCGGCGACGCCTTTCGACGTGGCACCGGTAGGGACCCGACTATCACTGGTGAACCGGTATCTGCCCGTGTGGATCGGGGTTGCCATGGTTGTGGGCATCGGGCTCGGTCGACTGGTGCCGTCGCTTAATACGGCGCTCAATCGCGTGCAGGTCGTTGGCACCAGCCTGCCCATTGCCCTGGGCCTGCTCGTCATGATGTACCCCGTGCTCGCCAAGGTGCGTTACGGCGAGATCAACCGGGTCACCGCGGATCGACGACTCCTGATCCCGTCGCTCGTGCTCAACTGGCTGGTCGGCCCGGCGCTGATGTTCACCCTGGCGTGGGTGTTCCTAGCCGACCTGCCCGCCTACCGGACCGGCCTGATCTTGGTCGGGTTGGCGCGCTGCATCGCGATGGTGCTGATCTGGAACGACCTCGCCTGCGGTGACGACACCGCGGCGGCCGTGCTCGTTGCGTTCAACTCGCTCTTTCAGATCGTCGCCTTCGCCGGACTCGGCTACTTCTACCTGAAGGTTCTGCCGTCGTGGCTCGGCCTCTCGACGACGAGCGTGCACGTGTCGATGTGGGCCATTGCGCGCAGCGTGCTGATCTTTCTCGGCATTCCCGTGGCGGCGGGGTACCTCACGAGGCTCACCGGCGAGCGCGCGCGCGGACGCGACTGGTACGAGGGGACCTTCTTGCCGCGCATCGGCCCCTTCGCCCTCTACGGCCTGCTCTTTACGATCGTGATCCTCTTCGCGCTGCAGGGCAACGCGATCACCCACCAGCCCCTCGACGTCGCGCGCATCGCGCTGCCGTTGTTGTGCTACTTCGCGATCATGTGGAGTGCCTCGTTCCTCGCTGGTCGATCACTCGGCCTCTCCTACGCGCGCACCGCCACCCTCGCCTTCACCGCCGCCGGCAACAACTTCGAGCTGGCGATCGCCGTGGCGATCGGCACCTTCGGCGTCACCTCCGGTCAGGCGCTAGCCGGCGTCGTGGGTCCGCTGATTGAGGTGCCGGCGCTCGTCGGTCTCGTCTACGTGTCGCTCTGGGGCCGCCGATTCTTCCCTACGACCAAGGAGCCAACCTCATGACCTCAGCGGACTCGCCCACGTCGCTCGACGAGACGTCCCCGGTGCGCCGTCCGGTCGTGCTCTACGCCTGCGTGCACAACGCCGGCCGTTCGGTGGCGGCGAAGTTACTGACCGAGCACTACGCCCGGGGCCGCGTCGAGGTGCGCTCCGCCGGATCGGAGCCGGGAGCAGGGGTGAACCCGCAGGTGACCGCGGTGCTCGACGAACGGGGTCTGACGACAGAACGCGAGGTTCCCACTCTCTTGACCTCGGGGCTGGTCGAGGTCGCCGACGTGGTGGTGACCATGGGTTGTGGCGAGACGTGCCCCTTCTTTCCGGGTAAGCGTTACCTCGACTGGAAGGTCGAGGACCCGGCCGGTCAGGACGAGGCGGCGGTGCGCCGGATCGTGGACGACATCGACGAACGCGTGCGAGCGCTGCTTCGTGAGCTCGGCGTCTCGCCCCACTAGGCCCGACGGGCACCGTGTCCGCGCGACCGTCGCTCGGTCGCCGTTCGCTTCCTACGATGGGGGTGAGGAGTTCATGGGCAACGTGCAAGGTCAACCGGGATCGACGCGCGCGATTCGACCGCGGCCCCCCGACGGGTTCGCCGCACGCCGCGCTTGTGACGCCAGCTCGTGAACGGGCCGCGAACGATCCGCCGCCCGGGTGTCGCGCGGCGAGGCGAACGCGCGCGCGCGACGCACCGCGCGATCGAGCTGCATCGGTGGCTGTCTTCGGCCCTCATCTTGGGCGTGCTCGCGATGATCCCCTGGACTGCCTACCTCGCGATCTCGCTGCCGGTGCGCTTTCGGGCTCACAACTGGAACGTCGCGTGGGTCGGCTTTGACAGTGCGCTCATGATCGTGTTGGCGCTCACCGCCTGGGCGGCGTGGTATCGACGGCAGATCCTCGCGGCCACGGCGATCGTGGCCGCCACCATGCTCGTCTGTGACGCCTGGTTCGACGTGAACACCTCGCTCGGCACGAAGGACGAGTACGTCACCATTCTTACGGCGCTGCTCGCGAACCTGCCGATGGCCCTCTTCTTTACGTGGTTGGCCCGACGCATCATGCTGCGAACGGCCGCGGTGCTGGCCGCGGCGACCCACGCCGGCCCCGCGCCGAAGCGCGCGCACGACGTGACACTGCCTTTTGTGGTCGGGTCGGCGAATACCGAGGTCGAGGCGCCAGCGCGCGAGCGTGGCGACGGACCGGTGTCGTCGACGTGACGCCGTTCACGCCCCCGCGCCACGCCGGTCACCGTCGCTCGTCGGGGTCGCCCTCGACGCCGACGTGGTCGGTCTTTGACGAGCTGGCTGCGCGCTACGACGCCTGGTACGACAGCCCCCGCGGGCGGGCGCTGTTCGAGGTAGAGGTCGACTGCCTGCGACCCCTGCTCGACGTGACCGGGCAGCCACGTCTGGAGGTGGGCGTCGGGTCGGGACGCTTCGCCGAGGCGCTGTCGATCGGGTTCGGCCTCGATCCGGCGTGGACCCCGCTCGAGCTCGCGACGTGCCGTTCGGTGAACGTGGTGGGGGGACTCGGTGAGCGCCTCCCCTTCGCCGACGACCAGTTCGCGGCGGTGGTCGCCGTCGTCACGCTGTGCTTCGCCGATGACCCGAGGGCCGTGCTCGACGAAGCACGGCGCGTGCTTCGTCGTGACGGTCGCCTCGTGCTCGGCGTCGTGCCCGCCGAGAGTGCGTGGGGCCGCGACTACGCCGAACTCGGTCGAAGCGGCCACCCATTCTACCGCGGGGCCCGATTCTCGAGCTTGCGCGAGCACCTGGATCTTCTCGAGGGTTCCGGCTGGCACGTGCTCGGGGTGCGGTCGGCCCTCGTCCGAGGTCCTGGCGACCCCGACGTTGATCGAACCGTGTACGACCGCGTCGTCGACGGGGCGGGCTTCGTCGCGATCGCGGCGGCGCCGACTCCGGATCGTCGTAATTCCTACTAGAACTGGTTTAGACAGTGCGGCCCCCGGGGTCCGCGAACAGAAGGGAAGCGTCATGTCGTTCACCGCCATTAATCCGGCCACCGAAGAGGTCATCGCGTCGTACCCGGCGCACACGGCCGAGCAGGTCGAAGCCGCCCTCGACGCGGCGGTCGCCGCCTTTCGCAGCTGGCGCGACACGCCGTTCAAGGACCGTGGCGAGCTGATGGCCCGTGCCGCGCAACTGCTCGAGGACGAGCTCGACGCGACCGCGGCCCTGCTCACCTCGGAGATGGGCAAGACCTTGACGTCGGCCAAGGGCGAGGTGATGAAGTGCGCGACCACGATGCGCTACTACGCCGAGCACGCCGAGTCCCTGCTCGGCGAGGAGATCATCGCGTCGCCGGCGTCGCGCAGCGGCATCCGCTACGAACCGCTCGGCACCGTGCTCGCGGTGATGCCGTGGAACTTCGCCCTCTGGCAGGCGGTGCGCTTCGCCGCGCCGTCGTTGATGGCGGGCAACGTCGGCATCTTGAAGCACGCGCACAACGTGCCGGGATCAGCCCTCTACCTGGAGGGGCTGTTTCGTCGCGCGGGCTTCCCGGCGGGGGTCTTCGCCAACCTGTTCATTGGCCACCGCGAGCTGGCCGACATGATCGCCGACGACCGCGTCGCCGCGGTCACCCTGACGGGCTCGGAGATCGCCGGCAAAATTGTCGGCGGCCAGGCCGGCGCCAGCCTGAAGAAGTGCGTGCTCGAGCTCGGCGGCTCGGATGCCTTCATCGTCGCCGGCTCAGCCGACATGGCTCGCACGATCCCGATGGCGGTCACGGCCCGCGTGCAGAACAACGGTCAGAGCTGCATCGCGGCCAAGCGTTTCATCGTCGTCGAGGAGCGTTCCGAGGAGTTCATCGACGGCTTCACCAAGGCCATGAGCGAGGTCGTCGTCGGGGACCCGATGGATCCCCGCACGGTTGTTGGCCCGCTGGTCAACGCCGAGCAGCGCGAGCTGCTGCACGCCCAGGTCCAAGACTCAGTCGCCAAGGGGGCGGTCGTTCGCACCGGCGGCGAGATAATCGAGGGTACGGGCTACTACTACCGGCCAACGGTGCTGACCAACGTGCCGCGCGACTCGCGCGCGGGCTGTGAGGAGCTCTTTGGTCCCGTCGCCGTCGTTGAGGTTGTCAAGGATCTCGACGAGGCGATCGAGGTTGCCAACTCGACGCCGTGGGGGCTCGGCGCCTCGATCTGGGCGACTGACCAGCGCGAGATCGAGCGGGCCATCGCGGGAGTGGAGTCGGGCATGGTCTTCGCGAACGCAATCGTCGCGTCGACGCCGGAACTGCCCTTTGGCGGCATCAAGCGGTCCGGATACGGCCGCGAGCTCTCGGCGCAGGGAATCCGCGAGTTCACCAACGTGAAGACGTTCTACATCGCCTGAGGTTCGAACCGTCGGCCGCGGCGTAAACTCGCGCCATGTCGGGCGAGGCGCGTGACGTGGGTACGACGACCACGGTCGACCGGTACCTCGAGACCATCTACTGCATCGCGGGCGAGGCCGAGGCGGTGCGTCCGAGCCGCCTGGCGCAGTGGATGGGGGTGAGCGCCCCCACGGTCAGCGACGCGATCCAGCGTCTCGTTCGTGACGGGTGGATCACCATCGCGGGCGACCGCAGCGTTACGCTGACCGAGGTGGGCGAGCGCAAGGCGGCCTCGATCGTGCGCCGCCACCGCATCCTCGAGCGGTGGCTGACCGACGAGCTCGGCTTTGACTGGGCCGAGGCCGACGCCGAGGCCGACCGACTGAGCTCGGTCATCTCGGACGAGGTGATCGATCGGCTCGACGCGTCGATCGGGGCGCCGCTCACGTGCCCCCACGGCAACGCCATCCCGGGTCGCCGTCCGCTCTACGGCAGCCTTATCGCGTTGGCCGACCTCGAGCCGGGCGCGGGCGCGGTCGTGCGGCGAATCTCCGAGGTCGCCGAGCACGAGGCGCGGCCGCTGCTGCGCTCGCTCGCCGAGATCGGGATCGGCGAGGGTAGCCACGTGCTCGTGACCCACGAGTCTGAA
The DNA here is from genome assembly GCA_021807965.1 of Actinomycetes bacterium. Next base: position 13,402 of record JAKBCI010000002.1, on the reverse strand, counting down.
GATCCCGAGCACCTGACCATCGTGATGGCCGGGCGCGCACTCTCGCTGCCGATCGAGTCCGCGAAGTGGATTCGCGTGGAGCGGGTGCAGCATCCCGGCGGCTCCTTGACTGGGTAGTTTGGTTAGGCTAACCTAACTAGTTGTACCAACCAGTAGGAGTGTCGATGGCGTCCTGGCGACGACCGGTGCGAGTGGGAACCTTCGGAGCGGTCCGCTAAGTCGTGGTCGTCACGTTCGTCATCTTTCTGCGCGAGGGCATCGAGGCGTCGATGATCGTCGCCATCGTGCTCTCGTACCTCGCCCGCCTCGACCAGCGCCGCCACTTTCGCGACGTCTACTTGGGAGTCGCTGCGGCCCTGCTGGTCGTCGCGGTCGGCGGGGTCGCGGCGTACCTGCTCGTTCACCACTACGACGGGTCCAACGTCCAGACCTACTTCGAGACGGCGACGTACCTTGTCGCTACGGCGGCGCTGACCTTCATGACGTTCTGGATGGCCCGCCACGCGAGAACAATGTCGGGCGAGCTGCAAGCGCGCAGTGAGCTGGCGCTCTCGACGGGCACCCGTTGGGGCGTCGGGCTGCTCGCCTTCCAGGCCGTCGGCCGCGAAGGTCTCGAGACCATGGTCTTCACGCTCGCCATCGTGTTCGCGAACTCTCGCCAGGCGGCAACGCCCGTGCACGGCGACTTGCTCATCCTTGGCGCGGTGCTCGGACTCGCCGTCGCGCTCGCCATCGCGGTCGCGATCTATCGCATGGGCGCGGCGCTCAACCTGCGGCGATTCTTTCGCGTGCTCGGCGTGCTCTTGATGTTCTTCGCGGCGGGTCTGTTGGTCGACGCGGTGCAGAATCTCCAACAGTTGGGCTGGCTACCCATCGGCCGCGCGGTGCTCTGGAACTCCGGCGGCACCGTGCTCGAGTCGTCGAACCTCGGTGACGTCTTGCACTCACTCGTCGGCTACGCGGACCGACCGACCATCTTGCAGGCGGTGGTGTGGCTCGGGTACGTCGCGGCCAGCGTGGCCGTCTTCTTGCGGCTGAGCCGCGCCCGAGCGGTGACCGCGCCCTGACGACGTCGGCTATCGTGCGCGAATGACGATTTCCCTTCGACGGTTTCGCACCGTCCACGGTGCTCGCGTGCGCGCACTGGCCCTCGGCGCGCTCGGGTTCGCGCTGGCGCTCGGACCGGCGACCACGGCCGCGGCCGCCGTCGAGGTCGCCCACGCGCACGGCGTGCGGGCCGTCTTCACCTACCGCGGCTCGTATCCCGCGGGCCACGGGCTCGAGCTCACGATTGAACGCTCGGGGGTCGTCGTCTATCACGGGCCCGTACGCTCGGCGTGGTGCGGCGACGCGTGCTGGCCGAACCTCGTCGCCGGTCAGTCGAGCGCGCTGCGGGTCGTGCGCCTCGACGCCGGCGTCGACGTGCTGCTCAGTCTCTACACCGGCGGCGCGCACTGCTGTGTAGTCGAGCAGGTCTACGCCGCGTCGCCGACCACCGGACGTTACGTCGTCCACGAGCGCGACTTCGGCGACGCGGCAGTGCGTCTCGTGGCGTCGAGTGTCCCGGGCGAAGTTGATCTGCTGAGCGCCGATGACGCCTTCGCGTACGCCTTCACCGACTACGCAGCCTCGGGGCTACCCATAGAGATCATTCGATTCGTGGGTGGTCACTTCGTGAACGTAACCCGATCGTTTCCGACCTTGGTCGCGCGCGACGCGAGCCAGTGGCTCGCCGACTTTCGGTCCCAGGCCTCGAGCCACTACACCGACACGGTCGGCCTCGCGGCGGCGTGGGCGGCCGACGAGGCGACGCTCGGGCACTGGGCCGTGGCCAAACGCTTCCTTGACCAGCAGGCCCGAGCCGGGCACCTCAACAGCGCGCTTGGCCCCTATGAGCCGAGCGGCGCGCGATTCGTTGGCGCGCTCGAGCGCTTCTTGCGCGAGCGCCACTACCTCGGCTGACGTGGGGCCGTCGCCGCCGACGGCGTCTCCGGCGCGGGGTCAGCGTTGTTGTCGGCCGTCGCGAAGTCGAACTGGAAGCCCGTACGGGCCGAGAAGTCGGCGACCAGCGTGAAGGCGTCGCCGCGAATGATCGTCCGGCGCCACTCGACCGGCCGGTCGGCGACGTTCGAGAGGCGATCGATGGCGAGTGCCGCGTTATCGGCGCCGATGGCGAGCAGCCGCCGGTCCTCGCGCGAGGGCACGACGGCGCGAATCTGCTCGCGCGCCGTCGTGAGAGTAAGACCGCTCCGGTCGCGCAGCTCGCGGTAGAGCGAGGTGTGCGAGAAGTCGACGTCGACGAGCGGTGCGCCGACGTCGCCCGGCAGCCAGACGCGGTCAATCGCGAGCGGCTCACCGGCCGCGAGACGCAATCGCTCGAGGTAGAACAAGGGCGTTGTCGCCGCGAGACCGAGACGCGCCGCCACCGCGTCGTCCGCGCGCACGTCGAGCGCGCGCACGACGCTCTGCTGGTCCAGTCCCGCCGCCTCCACGGAAGCGAAGAGGCTGTAGATCGCGCCGAGGGGCTGTTCGATCGTGGACAGCGCGGTCCGCGGCCGGCGCCCGCGACCGGCGATCACGACGCCGTCGTCGCGCAGTCGCCGCATCGCTTCGCGTACCGTGTTGCGACTAATCCCGTAGGCCGCGGCGAGGTCACCTTCGGCGGGAAAGTCCCCGGCGAACTCACCGGCACGCAGACGCGAGGTCAAGTCCTGGTAGAGCTGCGCCCAGAGTGGCAGCGGGCTCTCGCGGTCCAAGGTCCTGTTGTCTGGCGTGTCCACCGTCACCTTTCTAGGCCACCCTACCGGAATCTGGCGTAGTGTGCTATAAAAATACCAATATTAGAATGTTCGAAGATTGGGAGATATCGTGATCCTGACACCACGGTCTGGGCGCACCCTCGGCGCCCGTCAGGCAGCGCACTGAGATGGTCACGCACGTCGTGCTCGCCGCGCTGCTCGGCTCAGCCATCGGACTCTCACTCGGTGCGCTCGGCGGTGGCGGATCGATCCTGACGGTTCCCGCCCTCGTCTACGCCCTCGGCGTGGACCCTAGGCACGCGACTGGCGCCTCGCTCATGATTGTCGGACTTAGCGCCTTGATCGGGATGGTCGCCCACCACCGGGCCAAGCGAGTGCGCTGGCCGGTTGGCGTCGTGGTCGGGCTCGTCAGCATCGCCGGCTCGACGCTCGGGACCGACCTCAATCGTCGCGTCGCTCCCGACGTGCTCTTGTTGCTCTTCGCGATCTTGATGTTCGTCGTAGCGGGGGCGATGATCGCGCGCGATCGTGCCGGAGCACGTCGCGAGGTCGCGAGGTCGCGCGTCCTCGCGTCCGTCGGTGCCGGGAGCGACGGACGCGACCTCGACGGCGACACTACGGCACCGTTGATGCCACGACGGGCGCCTCGCCCGTGGGCCGTCGCCGCGGTTGGGGTGGGCGTGGGATTCCTGACCGGCTTCCTCGGCGTCGGCGGTGGCTTCATTGTTGTGCCGAGCCTGGTGTTGGCCCTCGGCTTCGAGCTACCCGAGGCGGTTGGCACCTCGCTGTTGATCATCGCGTTGAGCAGCGCCTTCGCCATCGTCGAACGACACGGCGTGCACGGCGTGTCGGGACTGACCCTGTGGCCGTTCGCCACGAGCGCGATGGTGGCGGCCGTGCTCGGCAATCGAATCGCGAGTCGCGTGCCGGCTCGTCGCCTGAACCAGGGCTTCATCGGGCTCGTCGTCGTGGTGGCCTGCTACGTGACCCTGCGCAGCGCGCTCGCGATCGGCTAAGCCGGCTACCGGCCGTCGTGACGTGGCCGCCGGTCAACGGCGGCGCAAGGGATTCAGGACGCCGGGCCGCTCGTCGAGCGCCGTGCGTCGATGTCCGCTGCGACCGACTGCGGGTCGGCGCAGCCGACGATCCACTCGTCGTGGTCCGCGTCGCGCAGGCGTATCCTCACCCCGCGCGGCGTGTCGCGGTGTACCGCCGCGAAGATCTTCTTGTCACGAGCGCTGATGGTGCCGACTTCGATCACGCCGGGGATGCGTGTTCCGGCCTTGATGCCGATGATGTCGGCCGCGGCGTGTGCATCGTCGAGTACGTCAACGCCGACGACCGAGGTGAGTGCCACGCGCAGGTCGCCGTGGATCCCTTCCACCTTCTCGCCTCGGGTGAGTGCGAGCACGAGCTCACCGTGTTCAACGTGCAGTGTCGCCATGTGATCCTCCTCGATCATTCCTACCACGGCGTCGCGCGACGGGGTCGGGAATCAACGCGACGCTGGTCGATCTCGCCGATCGCGCCGCGGGCGACCGCATTCGACGATCGGGGACGCCCGACACCACCGGGCACCGACGACGAGGCGGCGACCCTGACCGGCCCTTGAGACCCGCAACGCGCAACCGTCGCGTGGAACCGCGGCGGGCTGCTCACGCATCTCGCCTTCGTCGAGGACTGGTGGTTCAGCCGGCGAGTGGCTGGACGGCCGTCGGCCATGGGGTGGGGCGACGAGGACTGGGGAGTCGCTCCCAACGGAGCGCGGTACTCGGCGATTCGCCCGACGAGTGGTGACGGTGGTGGGACCATGCCTGGACACGCTCGGGCCGAGTCGATCCGGCCCCGATGCTCAGACGGCGCGGTGGCGCGCGATGTCGATCAGCTCGCGTAGGACCCAGCGGAGTTGCCCGAACGGACCGGTCGAGCAGGTGGGAGTCGCGGCCGCGCTGACGGCGTCGCAGTGCGCGGGCTTGGACGAACCAGAGACTGATCGTGATTGGCCCGGGGTGGCACGGGCGTTCGATTCGGCGGGCGACACGACTTCATCGTACCGAGCGTCGACGCCCGTCGGCTCACCCTCTCGCGGACGTGTCTCGCGCCGATTCCACGGCGTCGGCGTACCACGAGGCGGAGGGCTTGAGTGTGCGCGCGAACGTCGTGCGGTCCACCGAGGCGAGACCGAACTTCGGCGCGTAACCGAGTACCCACTCGAAGTTGTCGAGCAACGACCACTGGAAGTAGCCCCGCACATCGATTCCCGCGGACCGCGCGCGCTCGAGGCTGGCGAGCGCCTCGTCGAGGTAGCGGATCCGCTGGTCGTCGTCGTTCGTGCCAATACCGTTCTCGGTGACTACGAGCGGCACGTTCGTGAAGGCGCTCGCGCGTCGCAACGTGTAGTCGACGCACTGGGGCCAGAACGGATACCCCATCTCGGTCAACTCGCCGTCACCGCCCCACTGCAGCCCGGACGGCGAGAACTGGTGCTTGGTGTAGCACTGCACCCCGAGAAAGTCATCGTCACTCGCGGCGCGCAGGTACTCGTCCTCCATCTCGTGGCGGTATCGGTCGAGCTCGCTCTCGCCACCGTCGATGGCTTCGTACTCGGCCATCGAGAGCGTGAAGCCCACCGGGAAGTCGCCCGAGGACCGCAGCGCGTCAGCCATCGCGCGGTGGCTGACGCGCAGCTGGGCGTTGACTGCGACGAAGCGGTCCCAGTCGCTCACCTCGGGAGGAAACATCGCCGCGAGGTAGCCCATGGATGCGACGATGTTGGGTTCGTTGATGGTGCAAGCCATCGCGATGCGGTCACCGAGCGTTTCACCGACGACGCCGGCGTATCGGGCGAGCCACGCGACGATGTCGGGGTTCTCGAAGCCGCCGGCGTCGGCGACCCACAGCGGCAGCGTGAAGTGATGCAGCGTGACCACGGGCGCAATACCTCGATTGCGGCAAGCGCCTAGGACTTCGCCATAGTGCGCGAGCGCGTCGTGGTCGAACGATCCCGGCGTTGGCTCGATGCGCGCCCACTCGACTGAGAAGCGGTACGCGTCGAGTCCGAGCGAGGCGACGAGGTCGAGGTCCTCGCGGTAGCGGTGCCACGAGTCACAGGCGTCGCCGCACGGCTCGGCGGCGATGGTGCCCACTCGGTGCTCGAAGCGCCACCAGTCGGTGTTCGTGGCGCCGCCCTCGATCTGGTACGCCGACGTCGCCGTGCCCCAGAGGAACGGGGCCGGGAACCTCGCGCGACGCTCGGTCATCGTCGGACTGTCTTACGTCGGAATCACTCGCGCGGTCGCGTTCGACCGAATCAGATGATCGGGCCGCGCGAGACCGCGCCGGGCGTCGGGCCGCCGTGCTCGGCGATCGCCGTCAGCACGGCGTCGGGGTCCCTCGGGGTGATGAAGGGTCGCACGGCGCCGCCAACGTCGAGGATTAGCCCGATCTTCTTGGTCGAGCGCGCGGGGTCGAGGTTGGCCCAGTACCGCGGGTTCGCCGTGCCCCAGAGTCGGGCGCGTCCCCGAAGGGCTTCGAGCGTCACGCGCCGCACGCCGCGGATCGACGAGTACGGGATCACCTTGGCGCCGACGGGAAAGTAGTAGTGGTGGATGCGCAAGACGTCATCGGCACATTCGACGTTGCCACCACACGTTGTTGTCTTCATAGTCGCACCCTACCGCCGACCTTGCCGTGTAGCCATTCGCGACGGGCAACGAGGCCGAGCCGGTGATCACTGGCGTCAACCTCGCGGAACCGTTATCGTCACGACCACGGACAGTCGGCGACTGGCGGCGGCGACGTCAGTCGGGGGGGGGTCGTGACGACAGCGAGGTCTGCGTACACCGTGCCACCGGCGTCGCTCGACGCGCCTCGCGTTCGTCGTGAGTACGGCGTCGGGCTCATCGCACTCGGAGCGATCACGCTGGAGATGGCGGTCAGCGCGCGCTACGGGTACCACCGTGATGAGCTGTACTTTCTCGTCGCCGGCACTCACCCCGCTCTGGGCTACGTCGATCAACCGCCACTCGCGCCGCTGGCGGCTCGAGTGGCCTCGGTGCTCTTTGCGAACAGTCTGGTAGGTCTGCGGGTGATCCCCGCGCTGCTGCTCGGGTGGCTCGTCGTCGTCGCGGGGTCACTCGCGCGTTTGCTCGGCGGCGCTGCCACGGCCCAGCGACTCGCGGCGCTCGCGACGGCGCTGTGCGGTGAGTACCTCGCGACGGCACATCTGCTGACCACGACCATTTTCGACTTCGCCGCGTGGGCGGGGCTGTGGTGGGCGATCGCCCACTTTCTCGTGAGCGAGCGATCACGGTGGCTCCTCGTCGCCGGACTCTTCGGCGGTATCGGCTTGGACGCCAAATGGAACGTCGCCTTCGTGCTCGCGACTCTCGCAGTCGGGATTGCGGCGACCCCCGCGGCCCGCGGGCTGTTCGCGCGTCGCCAGACCGTCCTCGCCGTTGTCGTGATCGCCGCGCTCGGCTGGCCCGACGTGTTCTGGCAAGCCACGCACGGCTGGCCCAACGTTGCCGTCTTTCGCGCGCTGCAGCACGACGCGGCGCACAACCGCGCCGTCTACTGGCCCGCGCAGGTGCTCTACACCGGCCTCGCCGCGACACCCCTGTGGGTCGCGGGCTGGTGGTCGCTCTGGCGACGCGATGCGCCGGACCGACGGTGGCGCTCGCTGGCCCTGGCCAGTGGGATCGTGCTCGTGCTCGAGTTCGTGCTCGGGGGCAAGCCGTACTACGCCGGCGGCGTCTTCGTACTGCTCGTGGCCGCCGGCGCCGTCGCCCTCGAGCGACGCGTTAGCGCGCGACGAGCGAGGGGTGTCCCGACGGCGCTCACGCCACGCGTGGTCGCCGCGGCGCTCGTCGTGACGGGACTGCTCTCGATCGTGCTCGCCCTGCCGGTAGTTCCCGCGCGCACGCTTCACGCGGTAGCGCTGCAGAAGATCAACTACGACCTGGCGGAGACGATTGCGTGGCCGCGCGAAGTGTCACAGGTTGCGGCCCTCTACCGGTCACTGGCGCCGAGCGAGCGGAGCCGCACGATCGTGTTGGCGGGTAACTACGGCGAAGCGGGGGCGCTGGAACGCTACGGCGCGCAGTTCGGCCTTCCCGCCAGCCGCGTGTTCAGCGGCGCCAACTCCTTCTGGCTCTGGGGCCCGCCGCCCAACAGCGCCGTCGACGCAATATCGCTGAACATGAACCCGGCGCTGCTTCACCGACTCTTCGCGACGGTGACGCCGCAGTTCATCTATCGAAACGGGCTCGGTGTCGCCAACGACGAGCAGGGTGTCGCGGTGATGATCTCGACTGGTCGCCGGGTTGCGTGGTCACGGTCGTGGCGCGAAGTCCAAAACTATTCGTGAGGTCGCCGCGACGGCGGCGAGCATCGCGTCAATGACCCGGGTCGCTCAGTTCGGCGAAGCGAAAGCAGTCGGGGGCATGGTCGTTGACCATGCCCGAGGCTTGGACGAAGGACCGGCAGATCGTCAGTCCGGCGAAGGTGAAGCCGTCGCGGGCGAGCTGGGCACTCATGGCCCGGGCGATCGACGCTGAGTCGTCGCCCGTGGCAAAGGACCAGACGTAGGACGCGAAGTCGCGCGGTTCGGTGCCATCACGCAGTCGCACGATAGCGCGGGCATTGGTGACGACGGAGCGAACCTTCTGGTGGTGGCGAATGACGCCGGGGTCGCGGAGAATCTGGTCGACGCGCTCGTCGTCGAACGCGGCCACCACGTCGACGTCAAAGTCGCAGTAGGCGCGGCGGTAGCCGTCGCGCCGACGCTGCACGCTTAACCAGCTCAGCCCCGCCTGGGCGCCCTCGAGGGTGAACAGCTCGAAGAGCGCCCGTGGATCGCGCTCGGGCACGCCCCACTCGGTGTCGTGGTAGGCAACGTACAGTTCGTCGTCGGTGCACCACGCGCAGCGGCGCCCACTACGCACCCCGGCCACGCCGAGCTCACTCACGCGCGCGGCCGAAGTCCCGCGATCACGATGTTGACCAGTCGCGCCAGCCCGGCGTCGTCGGCGCCGCGGTGGCCAGCGGCGTGACACGTGCCAACGACGAGGCGAACGATATCTTCGGTCTCAACGTCATCGCGAATCACGCCGGCGTCGATCGCGCGCTGTACCAGCAGGTCGACGCGGGCCATCAACTCGGCGAGTGGTTCGGCGAAGCGGGTTTTCACGTCGATGCCGGTTTGGCCGAGCGCCTCAAAAAGATCCTGCTTGTCCGCCGCGGTTTGGGCGAACTCGCGCAGGAAGTCGCCGAGTGCTTCGCCGGGATCGGGGGCCGTTACAAAGGCGTCGGCGGTCGCCACGAGTCGCGACAGTCGCGTCGCGACGATCGCCTCATAGAGCGACTCCTTGGTGGGGAAGTGGCGATAGAGGGTTCCAACGCCGACGCCGGCTCGCGCAGCGACGACGTCGATGGGAACCATCACGCCGTCGAGGGCGAAGACCTCTTCGGCGGCACGCAGTATCTTCTCGTGATTGCGCAGCGCGTCGGCGCGCATCGGCCGCGAGTCCGGCGACGCTGGCTCACTAGCGTCGATGGACGGCGCACCGCTCGCGTCACTGGATCCTGCGCGCACGTCGGTCATGAAACGCTCCCCGACGGTGCCTTGACAAACGGAACCATCGTTACTATTATGGTACGTATACGGAACGACTGCTCCGTATATTACTGAATTCCCCATATTTTAGCCGATTTTTGCGGCTGACGTGTATTCGGGGAAATCGTTCGCGAAAGAAGGAAACCGTGACCACTCACCACCTCACCCTCGATGCGACCGCGCCCGACGTCGATCGCCGGCGCTACTGGGCGCTCGCCGTCATCGCCCTCGCGCAGCTCATGATCGTGCTCGACGCGTCGGTCGTTATCGTCGCCCTGCCGTCGGCCCAGCGTGCGCTGCACATCTCGATCGCCAACCGTCAGTGGGTGATGAGCGCCTACACGCTGGTCTTCGGGAGCTTCTTATTGCTCGGGGGGCGCGTAGCGGACTACCTCGGTCGCCGGCGCGTCTTCGTGGTGGGGCTGCTCGGCTTCGGAGTGGCGTCGGCGCTCGCGGGACTCGCGCAGAACGCGACGATGCTCTTCGGCGCCCGTGCCCTGCAAGGACTCTTCGCCGCGGTCATGGCGCCGGCGGCCCTCTCGCTACTCAGCGTCACCTTCACCGAGGCGCACGAGCGGGCCCGCGCCTTTGGGGTGTACTCAGCGATCGCGGGCAGCGGCGCGGCGATCGGTCTCGTGCTCGGCGGCGTGCTGACCCAGTACGCGTCGTGGCGCTGGACGTTACTCATCAACGCGCCGATCGCGCTTGTCGCCGCCGCCGCCGCGCGACGGGTGGTGCGCGAGAGCCGGGTGGCGGTGCGCCACAGCTACGACATCCCCGGGGCGCTCACCTCGACCGGCGGACTCTTCTTGCTGGTCTACGGCTTCACGATGGTCGCGTCGCACGGTTGGACATCGACCCTGACGGTGTCACTGCTCGCGGGCGCCGCCGCGCTGCTCGCCGCGTTCGTTGCCATCGAGGTGCGCTCGGCACACCCCCTCTTGCCGCTCAAGGTCGTCCTCGAGCGTAAGCGCGGCGGCGCCTTTCTCTCGTCGCTGCTGGTCGGTTTCTCGATGCTCGGGACCTTCTTGTTCCTCACGTACTTCTTGCAGGGGATCCTCGGCTACAGCGCCCTGCGCACGGGCTTCGCGTTCTTGCCGTTCTCGTTCGGGATCATCGCTGGGGCGAGCGTCGCCAGTCGTCTCCTGCCGCGCACGGGACCGCGCGGGCTGATGGTGGTGGGACTCACCCTGGCGGCGACGGGCCTCTACGGGTTCTCGCGCCTCGGCGTGGACAGCACGTACCTCGCCCACGTGCTCGCTCCCGAAATCCTGACCAGCCTCGGCATGGGGCTCACCTTCGTGCCGATGAACTCGACGGCGCTCTTCGGTGTCGTCGAGGCGGACGCGGGCGTCGCGAGCGCGCTCGTGAACACGACCCAACAGGTTGGTGGCGCGCTCGGTACGGCGTTCTTGAACACCGTGGCCGCGTCGTCGACCGCCGCGTTCCTCGTCTCACGCGTGGTGACACCGCGGGTCGTTCGCGAGGCGACGGTGCATGGCTTCACGAGCGCCTTCGAAGTCAGCGCCGCGCTCGTCGCCGTGGCGGCGATCGTCGCCGGCAGCCTCGTCGGCGCGAAGCGGATGCACCGGGCACCGCACCGGATCACCGAGGCGCTGACCGAACGGCAACTGCCGCTCGTCGATGGCTTGGTTTAACAGTCGATTCGTCCAGTCGCGCAGTCCGGTCAATGCGTCTTCGTCGTGACGCTGGTCGCCACCGGGCAAGGCGAGTGTTGTACTCGGCCATCCGCTGGGAACGACGAAGACCGCAGCGAGCGATGGTGGTCAGCGGTGTCGGCGCCGGGGGAGCGGCTTCGTCTTGGCGAAGGCCGAGACCGACGGCGAGACGCCGTAGGAGGTCCGGGCGACGACGCTGATGCCGTAGGGCGTGTTCGGTGCGAGCCCGCCGAAGGTGCACGTCGGCGTGGGCACCGTGATCGAGAACGACGACGGGTCGCGGAAGCCGTAGAGGAGTGTGCAGACGTAACTCAGCGCGCCGGCGCTGCCGTTCCAACTCGCGTTAAGTGATCGAACGGCCCCAGTGACGACGAGGTTCGTCGGCGCCAACGGTGCGAACGAGAACCGAATGATAACGATGCCGCTGCCGCCATTGCCGCTGTAGAAATAATCACTGGAGCCTCCTCCGCCGCCGCCGGAGTTGGCGACTCCGTTGCCGCCCGCACTGTAGAAACTTCCGTTCGCGCCCGCGCCGCCACCACCGAGTCCGCCCGCACCGCCAACGTCCGGTGCACCCGACCCGATGTCCGTGAGATATTGTCCGTAGAGCCCGCCGCCGCCGCCGCCGCCGTAGGCAGTCGTGTTACCGGTGAAGAGTCCCGCTGTCGGTACGACTCCACTGCCGCCCGCGCCGGCGGACGTCGCTGACCAGGTTCCACCGGGAGCCGCCGCCCCGCCGCCGCCCGACGCCGTGAAGGTTCCGTACGCATGGATGGCAGGGTCATATTCCATGTTCGCGTTCGTCGCCCCGCCGCCACCCGGCTCATTCGAGCCAGATGCCCCGCCGCCACCATAGGAACCCGAAAACGGCAGGTTTGATGATCCGAAACTGCCTTGACCCGCTTGTCCTCCACTAGCGCTACACGTAAAACTCGGTCCCGATACGCTGGATGGCGTACCGCTCGAGGGCGTTCCCAAATTGGTTTCGGTAAAGCCGTCCCCCCCATTCCCCACGTCGACGGTAATTGAGTTGGTGGCGTCAACGATCTCGGTTGTGCAGACCGTAACTGCGCCCCCACCCCCGCCTCCGCTTGCGCTCGCGTAATTGGAGACGGAATAGCCCCCGCCGCCCCCGCCACCGACGGCCAGAACGTCGATGCTCGTTACGCCCGCGGGCACTGGCCAGTTGGATGTGCCTGGCTGGGTGAAGATCACCTGACAGACGTCGGCGCTACCGGGAACCAAACTGCTCCCGGCGGGACACGACGAAGTGGGGGCGACACCGGCTCCGGCGACTTGGCTTCCCGTGAGCCACAAACCGCCCGTCGCCAGTACGACGCCCGTGGTGATCTTGGTCGCGGCGAGAGACTTGGGCCGTTCACTCATGGGTGCCTCCAATTCCGCGCCGCACTAACGTGCCAACTGTAACGCAACGAGTCAACCGGCGAAAGGACGATCAACGTGGGCTTTGGGTCATGGTCGGTGACGGATCGAAATGCCGTGCTCGAAGTCGTGAACGGCGTTCACCCGTGCAGCGAGTCAGTGCGCCGGCGCAAGCCGTGACGAGCATCTCACGTCTCTCGGCGCCCCAGCCCTTTTTGCACCTGGTTCGTCAAGCACGGGTGCGTCCGTCGAGCGTGGCCATCGAGAGTGCGTTACGGCGCATGACCTACGCGGAACTGCTGCGGTTCAGCCAGCAAGTCGCGCACGCTCTGCGAGATCGTGGTGTACAGCCCGGTGACGTGGTGATCACCGATCTCGCCGAAGAACTCAACCTGGCCTTTGCCGAGGCGCTGTTTCACGAGGCGACGATTGCTGGTTGCTGTCTCGGTCCGGTGGACGTTGCCAACGCCGTGCGAGCCGACTGGTTGGTCGTCCACCGGCCATCGCCGTCTTTTCCTCGTGATCGCACCATCGTCATCGACGAGGAGTTCCTTGGCGAGGTGGTGTCACTCTCGACGTCCATCGAGCCGCGGGTCTACGAGGGGTTCGACAGCGTGGCCCGGCTGGTGTTCTCGAGCGGTACGACGGGGATGCCCGTGGCCGTACCCTATTCGATCGAGGTCATCGAGGGGCGTTATCGCCTCGCCGAGGAGCGCTCGTCGCCAATCCGTCCGTTCATGTCGCTCGTTACCATGGTGGGTAGCCTCGGTCTTCGCACTGCCTACGGCGCGGTTATGTCGGGCGAGACGTACCTCTCACCGGGCCGGGTCGACGAGAATGCTGTACTGCTGAAGGAGAATTTCGTGGCGAGCCTCCAGGGTTCGCCGCTACAACTGGCGGCGCTCGTCGAATACCTTCGTGGGACCAACGACACCCTGCCCGACGTGGTGGCCGTTCAGGCGGTG
>JAKBCI010000128.1 GCA_021807965.1 Actinomycetes bacterium | reverse complement strand
ACGGACTCGTCGTGGTACTTCTTGCGTTACACCGATCCGTTCACCCCGGGTCGACCGTTCGATCCCGAACAGGCCGCCAGGTGGATGCCCGTTGACCAGTACATCGGCGGCGTCGAGCACGCGATCCTCCATCTGCTCTACGCGCGGTTCTACGTGAAGGCGCTGGTGGACATCGGACTGGCGCCGGGGGTTGATCGTGAGCCGTTCGCGAGGCTGTTTACCCAAGGCATGATTCGTCTCAACGGGTCGAAGATGTCTAAGTCCAAAGGCAACCTAATATCGCCCGAGCGTTACTTCGATCGCGTTGGCGCAGACGCGCTGCGGGTGTTTCACCTGTTCGTCGGTCCACCGGCCGACGACGTTGACTGGACCGACCAGACGGAGGACGTGATCGACGGGTGCGCCCGGTTCCTGGATCGCGTCTACCGCCTGTCCACTGACTCGACGTTCGCGAAGCGCTCGTTTGATCCGAGCCTTGACCTGCCCCTGCGACGGATAGTTCACCACACGATCGACCGGGTCACGTTCGATATCGACCGGTGGAGCTTCAATACTGCAGTCGCCGCGCTGATGGAACTCTTGAACGCCACTGCCAAGTGGGCCCGCGAAAGCGGAGTCGATGATGCTGTTTGTAACGAAGCAGTCGATACGTTACTGTTGCTGCTCGCACCGATGGCGCCCCACGTCACGGCCGAGCTCTGGGCGATGCGTCACCCGCTGGAACCCTCGGTGCACGCTCAGGCATGGCCGGTAGCCGATCCCATTCTCACGGCTGAACAGTTGGTCGTGATGGTGGTTCAAGTCAATGGCAAAGTACGCGCTCGCATCGAGGTGTCGCCGACGGTTGACGATTCTGAAGCACGTGCCCTCGCGCTCGCGGACCCGACCGTCCGCTCGTGGATCGGCGATAGCGAGCCGACCCGGGTAGTGGTGCGCGCACCACGGCTGGTCAACGTCATGGTGTGATGGTGGCCACGTCCGCGTCGCGAGCGACCGTCGTCGTGCAACCGCCTCGCTTCGATCGTCCCGAGGTTGAGATTCACGCATCCCCTCGACGAACCAAGACCGGAGCTGCCCACTGGTCGGGGAGCCGCGTAATCGTGCAGATCCCGGCGCGACTACGGGGCCGCGAGCGCGACGCCTTCGTCGACGCATTGGTCGAACGCGTCGTGCGTCACCGTCCCCAAAATGCCGCCGGTGATGCCGCGCTCGAAGAGCGATGTCGGTCCCTATCGGCTCTCTACGCCGACGGCGTGGCGCCGTCATTGGTTCGCTGGGTCTCCAATCAGCGGGCGCGATGGGCGTCGTGCTCGCCCGCGACGCGCGAGATCAGGGTGTCGAGTCGCTTGCGTCAGTGTCCCGAGTGGGTGATTGACGCCGTGCTCGTGCACGAGCTGGCCCACCTCCACGAGATCGACCACTCGGCGGCCTTTCACGAGATTGCCAATCGTCATCCGCGCCAGCGCGATGCGTCCATTTTTCTCGAAGGTTTCGCGTTGGGTCTTGGGCTCGCCGTGGAGACGGGCGTGGTCGATTCCTCAGTCGACTAGTCGGCCTCGCCGCGTAGGAATCGCTCGAGTTCGGCAGCGAGTTCCTCGGCGCTCGGGAGGTCTTCAGCGGGCGCTTCGTCCGCGTCGATGGCCTCTTCGAGTTGCTTCACCATCGTGCGGTGATCAGGGTTGTTCGTTATCAAGTCATCAACCCGTTGACGGGTTTCGTCGGCTGACCGACGCAGATCGCCAGCGTCTAACGTGAGTCCGCTGACTCGCGCGACGCCGTCGATGAGCGCCGCCGCAGCCTGTGGGTACGCCATCGACGCGACGTAGTGAGGCACGCGAGCCCACAGGGTCACGACGTCCATGTCGACGTCGGCGAATCCGAGCTCGAGCGCGGCCGAAATTCCAGCGGGTACTTCGATTTCGCCACCCATCGTCCCGACCACGGTCAGCAGGTGTGCGCTCTGGGCCGGGGCCGTCCCGATGACGCGAATCGGCCTCGTGTGGGGCGTGGGCGCGGGGAAGGCGCCGAGTCCCACGGTCAGGCGGACGTCGAAGCGCCCAGCGGCGTCGGCTACCACGTCGACAAAATCGCTCCAGTGGAAGTCCGGCTCCGGTCCGACGAGGAAGAGTACGTCGGCCCCGTCACCGTCGCGGCCGTAGCGCAGCTGGATCTCGGGCCAGGTCAGCTCAGTTGTTACCCCGTCGAC
The DNA here is from genome assembly GCA_021807965.1 of Actinomycetes bacterium. Next base: position 3,470 of record JAKBCI010000128.1, on the reverse strand, counting down.
GATTCTCGCGACCGGTCGACGGGCGCGTTGATCGATGAAGTACTCGGTATCCAAGGTGGCCAACACGTCGGTCTGGATGGTCGACAGGAGCGTTGACATGGCGGTCGCGGCGCCGAGTCCGGCGTCAATCCAACCCTCGAGTCCGATTACCAACACCGGCTCGTTGAGCGGGGGGTCCGCGAGGTAAATGATGCGGTCGTAGATTTCGTCGTCCATCACGTCTCCAGGGTGCGGCCGGCCAGGGTTGCCAATGTAGTGATATGCGTCGGAAAGTCGAGCACGCTGCCCTGGTCTCCGGCGGTAGCGCCCGCCTGGTAGCGGGCGTACACGCCTTGCAAGATGCAGGCCAGCTTCCAGTAGCCGAAGGCTTGGTAGTACGTGACGTCGCTGAGGTCGAGGTTCGAGTGGCGGGCGTAGGACTCGAGCACGTCGGCGCGCGAGGCGAAGCCCGGCGCCGACGTGGGCGCAGCGCCCAACAGCGCTACCGTCTCGTCGTGCGGCTCGGCCCAGTAGACGAGCAGAATGCCGAGGTCGGCCAGCGGATCGCCCAACGTGCAGATCTCCCAGTCCAGAATCGCCAACACGTCGCCCTTCTCGTCCAGGACCGTGTTGTCAAGTCGATAGTCGCCGTGAACCACGGACGTTCGCTGCTGACGAGGGATGTTGCGCGCGAGGCGCTCGCCAATCGCTTCAATCGCCCCGTGGTCGTCGACACCGTCGACGCGGGTTTGCTCGTACTGTGTACGCCATCGGCGCAGTTGTCGTTCGATGTAGCCGTCGTGTCGAGCGAGGTCGGCGAGTCCGGCTCGATCCACGTCGACGTCGTGCAGGCGCGCCAGGGTCTGCGCGAGGTGATCACCAATAGTGGCGCGCACCGACTCGTCGAAGGCGAGCTCGGCTTGGTCGCGGTTACGCAAGATCGCACCGTCGACAAACTCCATGACGTAGAACGGGCGGTCGGTAGTCGATTCGTCTGTGCACAGGCCGAGCGGGTGGGCGACGGGCACGCCGAGCGGTGCCAACGCCGCGATGACGGTGTGCTCGCGAACCATGTCGTGCGCCGTTGGCAGGACGTGGCTCACCGGCGGTCGACGAAGTGCGACGGATCGTCCCGTTGCGTCGGTCACGCGGTACGTGAGGTTGGATCGGCCACCCGCGATGAGTTCGAAGTGAAGTGGCGCCACGAGATCGACGTGACGAACGAGCCACGCCGTCACCGGTTCTACCTCGATGCCGGCAATCGTCTCCATAGCCGGTGAGGATAACAGTGCTTCGCGGTGGTTCAGATTCGCGTCGTCGGTAGACTGGCGGCGTGAACGACGCGACCGACGCCACGTTTCGAACCAAGGTGCTGGAGCGGTCCTCGGAACTTCCCGTGGTGGTCGACCTGTGGGCGGCGTGGTGTGGCCCGTGCCGCACGTTGACGCCCGTTTTGGAGAAGGTCGTCGCCGCCAGCCACGGCGCCGTCGAACTGATCGCGGTCGACGTCGACAAGAATCCCCGGACCGCCCAGGCCTTTGGCGTTCAGTCGATTCCGTCGGTCTTCGCCTTTCGCGATGGTCAGGTGGTCGACTCGTTCGTGGGGGCGCGCAGCGAGCGAGCCGTGCGAAAGTTCGTGGCCAAGCTCCAGCGCTAGGACACCGGCCGACGGCGAAATGGGGTCCCGGTAGAGTGGGAACGTGACCGACGTAACTGACGCCACGTTTAGCACCGCGGTGCTGGAGCGCTCCAAGACGGTGCCGGTGGTCGTCGACCTGTGGGCGGCGTGGTGCGGTCCGTGCCGGATGTTGACGCCGATCCTTGAGAAGGTCATCGGCGAGACCAACGGTCTGGTTGACCTCGTTAAGGTCGACGTCGACGCGAATCCCCGCGTGGCTCAGGCATTCTCGGTGCAGTCGATTCCCTCGGTCTTCGCGTTCAAGAGCGGCGAGGTCGTGGACTCATTCGTTGGGGCGCTCCCCGAGCACGCCGTTCGTGAATGGGTCGCCAAGCTCGTTCCTGGCGCGTCACCCCTTGATCGGCTCATTGCCGCTGGCGACGAGGCGTCGTTGCGTCAGGCACTGGAGCTGGACCCCGTCAACGTCGAGGCGGCCGCCGCGTTGGGTGCGTTGCTCAATTCGCAGAGCCGTTTCGACGAGGCCGAAGCCGTCCTGGCTCCGCTGGCGTCCTCGGTGGCGGTGAAGACGATACTCGCCCGGGTACGACTCGGGCGAGACGGCGTTCGATTGGACGGCGACGTCGATCTTACGCTCGAACACCTCCTCGAGCAGTCGGCCAGCAGTGCGCAGGCGCGTGAGAGCCTGCTCGTGTTTCTCGATGCGCTCGGGCCGGACGATCCCCGCTACGTCACGTTCCGCCGCCGCCTGGCCAGCCGACTGTACTAATAGTGCGTCGGTTCCAGCCCGCGCGGACCATAGAAGTCGCGTTGGGCTCGCGTACCTACGACCTCACGGCCCGCGCGCTGGTGATGGGCGTACTCAATCGCACACCCGACTCGTTCTACGCGCCGGCCGCGACGTTGGCGCTCGACTCGTTGCTCGAGCGCGCCGACCGCCTCGTCGCTGAAGGGGCCGACCTCCTCGACGTGGGGGGCGTGAAGGCGGGTCCGGGTGACGAGGTGAGCGAGGCGCAGGAACTGGACCGGGTGGTGCCGGTGGTCGCCGAGCTGCGTCGCCGTTTTGATATTCCCATCAGTGTTGACACGTGGCGCGCCTCGGTGGCGGCTGCTTGCTTCGACGAGGGGGCGGTCGTCGGCAACGACATCAGTGGTTTCGCTGATCCCGAGTACCTGCCCGCCGCGGCCAAGTTCGGCGCGACCGTGGTCGCGACCCACATTCGCCTACGACCCCGCGTCGCTGATCCGGCGCCCCATTACGTCAACGTCACCGAAACCGTTCGCGATTATCTCGTAGAACGGCGTAGTTGGGCCATCGCCGCAGGGATCGATCGCCGCCGGATCGTGCTCGATGCCGGCCTGGATCTGGGCAAAACGGCAGCGCATTCGCTCCAACTCCTACGGGACTCCGCCCAACTCGCCGAGCTCGATTCCCCGTTGCTGCTCTCGGCGTCGAACAAGACGTTTCTCGGGGATCTGCTGAATCTCTCGGTTAACGACCGTCGCAACGCGTCATTGGCGGCCGCAGCCGTCGGCATCAGCGCCGGGTGCCGGATCGTCCGAGTCCACGACGTGGCGGGCAGTGTGCGCGTGCGCGACGCCCTGGCTCGAGTGTTGGAGGAGGGGTGACCCGCTCATCGCTCTGCGTCGTTGGTTCCGACGCCACGATGGTCTACGATGCCGTGCGCGGCGTCGTCGCCGCCGAGTTGGGTGGGCTGGACGCGGCGGCCGCGCTCGAGGATTTCACGGCGCGCGACGCCACGGCGGGCGAGTCGCTCGTCGGTCGGCTCCTCGACGCCCTCTACACGCCGGCCATGCTCGGCGAGCGGCGCGTCGTCGTGGTTCGCGATGCCCA
>JAKBCI010000127.1 GCA_021807965.1 Actinomycetes bacterium | reverse complement strand
GTCAATCCGCACGTGCAGTCGCAGACCACCGTGTCGCATCGCCGCCACGGCGAGTGGCGTTGAGCGCGAGCCCGGGCACACCACGACCTCACGCAACCCGTGCCGAAACCACTCGTCGAAGATCGTCGCGGCGAACGTGGCTTGCGCGTCACTCGAGGTCGATACGCTCGAAGGCAATGCCACCCCTTTCCGTACGACGCGAAGGCGCCGGCCCCGTTTTCCTGTGGTTACACGGCTTCACCCAGACGGGACGGTCCGCGTCTCGTTTCCGATCCATTCTGGCAGAGTCACGGCAGGTCTGGTCACCCGACCTGCCCGGTCACGGCGAAACCACGGCGCTCGCGGACTCGCTAGACGACTGCGCCGACCAGGTAGCGACGCTGCTCGACCGCCCGACCGACCTCGGCGGCTACTCCTTTGGCGCACGGGTAGCGATCCACGTGGCGCTGCGCCATCCGTCTCTCGTCTCGCGGCTCGTGCTTCTCAGCGCCACCCGCGGCATCGAGGACACCCGCGAGCGAGCCGAGCGCCGGGCGCGCGACGAGGCGTTGGCCCGTCACCTCGAAGAGATTGGCGCGGACGCGTTCCTTGACGAATGGCTGGCCCAGCCGCTTTTCGCCGATGTGCCATTCGATTCCGACGAGCGAGCGTCGCGAAGTCGACGGACCCCGGGGTTGGCCGCCGCCTTGCGCCGCTGCGGCACGGGCACGCAAGCGTGGCTCGGCGACCAGATGACGTCGCTCACGGTCCCGACGATCGCCATCGCCGGCGAACGTGATGACAAGTTCCGCCGTGAAGCGGTCGCCATCGCCGCCGCTGTACGCGACGGCACCGTTCGCGTCGTAGCTGACGCTGGTCACGCCGCTCACCTCGAGCAACCACGGGTGGTCGCTCGACTCATTGATGATTTCCTCGACTAACGAGTCGTTGCGTACACGATGACCAGCAGCGTCCCCACCGCCAGCTGCGCTCGGGCCGAATGCTGCAACAAGGCGAGGAGCTCTCGGCCAACCCGACGTGAAAAGGCCATTGCGACACCTGGCACGTAGGCGACCAGCGCCACCGTCGCGACTATTGGCTCGCCGCCAGCCGCGATGCCCACGACGACGCCCGCCACGCTGGCGACGTACAGCCACGCCCCTCGTTGTCGGCCAAGACGCGCGGCCAGCGTCCACTTTCCGACGGCGGCGTCTCCCGAAACGTCGCGTAGATTGTTCGCTTCCAGCAGCGCGCAGGCCATGGAACCGGTGGCTAGTCCGAGCCACCACGATGGCGCCACGACGTGTTCGTGCTGCACGAACGCCGTCCCTACCGTCGCGAACCAACCGAAGTAGAGCAGCACGAAGAGCTCACCGAGACCCAAGTAGCCGTACGGCCTAGGCCCACCGGTGTAGAGATAGCCGGCCAAGATCGCCGTGGCGCCGAGCGCGACGAGCCACCACGAGGTCCGCGCGGCCAGAACGAGCCCGACGCTGGCCGCGACCCCGAATGCGACCATCGCGGCGATCTTCACGAATCGCGCCGCCACCAACTTCGAGGCGGTTAACCGGAACGGTCCGACCCTCGCTTCGTCGGTACCGCGCACACCGTCGGAATAGTCGTTGGCGTAGTTCGTGCCAACCTGCAGGGCGAGGGCGACGACGGCCGCTAGCGCCGTATTCGTCCAATTGATGGACGCCGGACGAACGAGTGCCGCCCCGACGCCCACCGGCACGATCGCCGCGGGCAATGTTCGAGGTCGCGCCGCGAGCACCCACCGTTCAACCACGCCCGGTCGATCGGTCACGGACGCTTGGGATACTTCGAGAAGTCTGGCGACCGGTGCTCGACGAATGCGTTACGCCCTTCCTGGCCTTCCTCGGACATGTAGAAGAGCATGGTAGCGTCGCCCGCCAGCTGTTGAATGCCAGCCAGACCGTCGTCGGCGGCGTTGAAACCGGCCTTGAGCATCCGCAGCGCGATGGGTGACAGCGTGAGCATTTGGCGGCACCACGCGACGGTCTCACGCTCGAGATCGTCCAGGGGGACAACTGCGTTGACCAACCCCCACTCGAGGGCGGTGGCCGCGTCATACTGGCGACACAGGAACCAGATCTCCTTGGCCCGCTTCAGGCCAATAGTGCGTGCGAGCAGCGACGATCCATAGCCACCGTCGAAGGAGCCAACTTTCGGGCCCGTTTGGCCAAATCGTGCGTTGTCGGCGGCGATGGAGAGATCGCAGACCAGGTGGAGAATGTGTCCGCCGCCGATGGCGTAACCAGCGATGGACGCCACGATCGGTTTGGGCAATCGGCGCATTTGGATCTGCAAATCGAGAACATTGAGGCGTCCGACGCCCTGGCGAGCCACGTCGTCATCGCCGAGGTAACCGTCATCGCCACGAATTTTCTGGTCGCCGCCCGAACAGAATGCGTCGGGACCCTGACCGGTCAAGATAATCGCGCCGACCGAGGTGTCGTCGCGCGCACGCTCGAAGGCGTCGGCGAGTTCGAAGAGCGTTTGGGGTCGAAAGGCGTTTCGGCGCTCGGGCCGATTGATGGTGATTCGGGCGATTCCGTCGCCGACCTCGAAAATGATGTCGCGGTAGTCACCGTCGGCGGTCCACTGGGGAAGTGGCATCGTCCGAAATCGATCGACCGGGTCATCCGGCGGGCCCTGAATTACGGTGCTGGTCATGGCGACCACGCTACCGCGGACCTAGACGGGCGCCACCAGACGACCTGGCACCGCCCGACGCACATCGCGATGCTCGTGAGCGCGTAGCGCATCTCGCAGAGTCGCCCGAATAGCGCGAAGGCCGGGATCGCCAAATCGATTAGCCCGTTGGAGGGGGTCGTCGGCCAGAACGTAGAACTCGCCCTCGCTGCCGTCGTGCATCGTACCCGGCCCGTACTCGGTGTAGAGATGCTCACCGGTGACCAACGTTCGCACGTGAACGTCAACTCCGAACAGCGCGGAGTCCCATTCGGTGACCGTCGCCACAAATCCTCGCCTTGCCGCATCGTCATCGTTGATCGGCAGCGCTGAACCTTCGGCCCACGATGGTACGGGCACGTCGGCGATGTTCGCGAAGGTGGCCGCCAGCGATACCAGGCTCACGGGCGCATGAATCACCGACGGTGTCGGCGACGTCGACGGTGCCGGGCGCCAAACCAGCGGCAGCCGCATCAGCGCGTCCACGTGATACGGACCTTTAAACAGTAGGCCGTAGTCACCCTGGAACTCGCCGTGGTCCGTGGTAAACACCACGTCGACCTCATCGCCCCACCCGCGAGCCTCGATCGCCCGCAGGACTCGACCGACGGCTTCGTCGATCAATTCAACCTCCACTGCGTTCAGGGCGTTGACCTCGCGAACCTGATCGGCGGTCAGCGTGGCCGGTACCCACTTGGCGGGAGCTTCGTAGTTGCTGACCAGGCGACCGTCGTACCAGGCACGCCAGTGCCGAGACTTTTGATCAAGGATGCGTTCGCGATCCGCGGCTCGTTCCGGGTAGTTCTCCGGGAGCGGCACGTCACGCCACGCCACGCGCCGGCGCTCCGCGGCGGGGGGATCCCACGGATGGTGCGGATCAGGAAAGCTCATCCAGCAGAACCAGTCGGCGGACTCGGATTGCGCGTCCAGCCACGCAATAGTTCGATCGGCTACCCAATCAGTGTGATACCACTCGCGCGGGATCGGATTGATCGCGACCTGCGGAGCCTTCGTGTCGCCGCCGCCCTCGGCGTTGACGTTGAGATCAGCATCGAGGACGTCGTAGAAGCCCCCGAGCGCGCCGGGATGATGCTCGCGCATCCAACGGGCGTAGTGCAGGGGGCCGAGCACGCCGTGGGTAGCGAACTCTAAGTGGTCAAAGCCACGATGCACTCCCTGACGGCCGTCGAACCATCGCGACGCCACGGTTGGAATGCCCAACGCCGCGAGCGAGTTCTCGGTAAAGCGCCCAAAGGGGTCTAGGAATGGTTCGAAGTGCGCCTTTCCGATGAGGGCCGTTGCGTAGCCGGCGTCGTGAAGGTGCGCGGCGATTGAGGGCGCATCCACGGCGAGCGGCACGCCATTCATCCACGCGCCGTGTGTACTCGGGAACTGACCCGTGAGCATTGACGCTCGTGACGGCATGCACACGACTGACGTTGGCTGACAGCGCTCGTATCGAAAACCTTCCGCCGCGAGACGATCGAACGTTGGGGTGCGAGCAATCAAACCACCGTTGGCGCCGAGCGTATCGTACCGTTGCTGGTCCGTAGTGACGAACAGTATCTTGCGGCCCATCATTCCCCCTCGGCCAGGCGTTTAATCGAGTCCAGGGCCTGCGCCGACGCTCCGCCGATGACCAGTGCGAGCACGTCGGGCTCGGCCGTGGTCGAGTAGACGCACAGTGAATCGCGCTCACCCAACTCGATAACGTCGATGGTCCCCAAGTGCGAGCGGTACAGCGGCGCCGTGATGCGATACGCAATACGCCGTTGCAGATTGTCAACCGTGAGAATCTCTTCAGGCATGCTGATCCCGGTGGCGAGCGTCACCGTGCGTCGGGAGCCTTCAACGGCGGCGGCGACGATGCCGGGAAACCACCTGGGGATCGAGGCGGGGTCCTTCACTACCTCCCACACGGCATCGGCCGACGCCACAATTCGAACCTCGTAACGCACCGACGCCATACTCCCCCCAACGCGCCACGTTAGCGCCGAGACCTAGCATCACCTCGTGGCCAGACTCGTCGCATTGGACTTCCCGCTCGGACCTGACCTTGAACACGCCGTCCGCGACTGCGTCGACCACGCCCGGGCATTCTGCATCCTGGACCAGCGACTCGCGCCGCGTCAGCGACGGGCCCAGCTCGTCTCCCTCGGTGCTACCGACTGCTGGGACCCCGAAGGACGCTCGGCCATCGACGGCGGCCAACCAGTCGACGATGAGGTGGGACTCGTCGCGCTCACCTCGGGGTCAAGCGGTCGGCCCAAGGCCGCCGAACTGACGTGGTCTGCACTCGCCTCGAGCGCCCGACTCACGCAGGAATCATTGCACCGCGGCGGCGAGCAGATCTGGTTTCCCGTTCTGCCCGCCAACCACATTGGGGGCATCGCGGTGATCCTGCGAGCGGTCCTCGGTGAGGCGAAACTCCACTGGGGCGATCCGACAGACTTCGCCGCAGCCCTCTCGCAGGGCGCCACGCACGTGGCGATCGTTCGCGCCCACTTGACTCGCCAGGATCTATCGGGTTTCGGCGTCGTACTACTGGGCGGCGCTCGCCCACCGGCGTTAACCGCATCCAATGTCATCTCGACGTGGGGCATGACGGAAACGGGTTCGGGCGTCGCCTACAACGGCGTCGCCCTGCCGGAAGTGGACATCGCGAGTGTCAACGGAGAGATCCTCGTTCGAACCCCCACCCTCTTTCGCTCGTATCGCGACGCGCCCCGACCGCGTGCGACCGGTCCCGACGGTTTAGACGACTGGTTCCCGACGGGCGATGGTGGCGTACTCGTCGACGGTCGGCTTACGATTCACGGGCGCCTCGCCTACGTGATCAACACGGGGGGTGAGAAAGTATGGCCCGAGGACCTGGAGGCCGCCATCGCGACCCTGCCCAGCGTTCGCGACGTGGCCGTCATCGGAGTCGAGGATCCCGAGTGGGGCCAACGAATCGTCGCGATGGTGGTGGGCGACGGGTCCAAACTCGATCACGCAA
>JAKBCI010000126.1 GCA_021807965.1 Actinomycetes bacterium | reverse complement strand
TCGCCGACCTGCGCGACGCGGTCGGCGTCGGTGACGCGTGCTGCGACGCCTGCCTGACCGGCGAGTACCCCGCGCCGACGCCCGTGAGCATTGGCCACGCGACGGGGCGCTGGTGAGCCGGCTGCTTGACGTCGGTCCCGGGGTCACCTACGAGGCCGCCGGCGTCTCGATCGCCGACGGCGACGAGGCGGTGCGGCGCATCACCGCGAGCGCCGCGAGTACGACTCGTCCCGAGGTCCTCGGCGCGATCGGTGGCTTCGGCGGGCTCTTCCAGCTCGGTCGAGATCGCTACCGCGATCCAGTGCTCGTCGCCACCGCCGACGGCGTGGGCACCAAGCTCGAGGTCGCACGAATGGTCGGGCGCTACGACACCGTCGGCGTCGACCTCGTGGCGATGCTCGTCGACGACCTGGTCTGCGCGGGCGCCGAGCCGCTCTTCCTGCTCGACTACGTGGCGGTGGGCGTGCTCGAGCCGGCCCGGCTCGAGGAGCTCGTGGGCGGCATCGCCGCGGGCTGCCGCGTCGCCTCGACCGCGCTGCTCGGGGGCGAGACGGCCGAGCACGGGGACGTCATGGGACCCGACGGCCTCGATCTCGCCGGCTTCGCGGTCGGCGTCGTCGAGCGCGGCGCCGAGCTCGGCCAGCACCTCGTGCGCGACGGCGACGTCCTGGTGGGCTTCGCGTCGCCGGGTCTTCGCTCGAACGGCTACTCGCTGGCCCGCCGAGTACTGCTCGAGGACCCCGCCGCCCTCGGACGTCGCGCGTACGTAGGGACGACGGCCACCCTCGCCGAGGTGCTGCTCGAGCCGTCAGTCATCTACGCACCGGCGGCGCTCGGGGCGCTCGGGGCGCGGCCCGGCGCGGTCCACGCCATCGCTCACGTCACCGGCGGGGGCATCGTCGGCAACGTGGCGCGCGTGCTGCCCAGCGACCTCGACGCGGTGATCGACCTCGACGGGTTCGCCACGCCCGAGATCTTCTTCGAGATCCAGCGACGCGGCCCGGTCGGCGCCGACGAGATGGTGCGAGTCTTTAACTGCGGTCTCGGGATGGTGCTTGTCGTCGACCCGACGGCCGCGGGCGACGTGGTGGCGCTCGCCGGTGATCACGGTGTCACGGCGACGCGGGTCGGGCGCGTCGAGACCGGCGTCGGCGTGGTGCGACTCACGTGAGTGCTCGAGATCGCGTTCGCGCGCACCTCATCGAGCACGCGGTTCGCCGCGGCCAGTTCACTCTCAAGTCCGGTCGGCCCTCGACGTGGTTCATCGACGCCAAGGTGACCATCAGCTCGCCCGAGGTCATGGTCGACGTCGCCACCGCCGTACTCGAGCACGTGCCCGCGAACGCCACGGCCATTGGCGGCCTCACGATGGGCGCCGATGGCGTCAGCTACGTGACGGCCGCCGTCGCGGCGACGCGCGGGCGTCACCTGCGTGCGTTCTCGGTGCGCAAGGAGGTGAAGGACCACGGCGCGGGCGGCCGCATCGCGGGGGCTCTCGAGCCGGGCGACCTCGTCGTGATCACCGAGGACACCGTGACGCGCGGCACGAGCCTGCTCGAAGCGGCGCGCGTGGTGCGTGACGCCGGCGCCGAGGTCCTTGTGCTAGTCGCCCTGGTCGATCGCGGCGGGACCGCCCGCGCGCTCGCCGCCGCCGAAGGCTGGCCCTTCGAAGCGGTCTTTCGCGCCCCCGACCTCGGATTTGACTACGAGGGCGCCTAGGGCGACGCGAGGGTGTCGAGGAGTCTCGAGCGCCACGCGTCGAGCGCGGGGGCCCGTTCTTCGGGGGTCTTACCGAGCCGCACGACGACGGCGTCGAGCGCGGGTGCCACGCTGATCATCTGGCCCTCGTAGCCGCTCGCGCCGTAGGTGCCGTAGGCGTCGCCGGTGACCCACCAGTGCCAGGCGTAGTAGTGACCGCTCGTCTCGTCGCGGCTGCGGGGGATCTGTGCGGTGTCGGTCCACGCCGTCGAGACGAGCTGGCGCTCGCCCCACTGGCCGCCGCGCAGGTACAGCAAGCCGAACTTGGCGAAGTCGCGCGCCGTGGCGTGCAGGTAGCTCGACGCGACGAAGACGCCCGACTCGTCGAACGTAGGCGTCGCGCTCGTCATGGCGAGTGGCCCGAAGAGCCGTTCCTCGAGCCACGCGCGGTAGGCGTCGCCGCGCCCGACGAGATCGGCGACGATGCCGCTCACCACGTTGCTCGTGCCGCTCGAGTAGTTGAAGTGCTCGCCCGGGCGATGAGCGAGCGGCCGTGCGGCGGCGAACGCGCCCATGTCGCGCTGACCCTCGCCGAAGAGCATCTCAATGACGTGGCTCGGCTGGCCGAGCTCGTAGGCCTCGACGAAGTCGAGGCCGTCGCGCATGGCGAGCAGGTCGCCGAGCGTGATCGCGCGGCGCTCGTCGTCACGCCACGACGCGATCGGTGCGGGCTTGGCCGGGTCGAGTCGGCCCTCGTCGACGAGCAGTCCGACCGCCGCGTGCAGCACCGACTTCGCCATCGACCACGAGATCATCGGCGTCGTCGCGGTCACTGGCTCGCCGGGCCCGTCAAAGGACGCGAGCGCGCCGCCGTAGCGCTCCGCGACGAGCCGTCCGCGGTGCACGACGACGACGGCGTTGGTCTGGGCGAGTTGCGAGTCGCTGAACGCGTCGTCGACCACGGCGTTGACGGCCCGATCACCAACCCCCTCGGACCAGTCGGCCAGTGGCCAGGGTACGCCGTCGGGCTGGCGTGCGTAGCGCGGGGTCACCGCCGGGAGCTGGGTCACGGTCCTCCATGTCGCAGTGCCTCGATACCGTCGAGACATGACCGACACTACGCCGCGAGCCATCCGCTACGTCTACCGCGCGCGAGCGCGGGGCCGCGGCGTCTACCTCGTCCAGTGGCACCCGGACTCGCGGGTGGTCGCGACCGTCGAACCGGTACGACCAGTAGCGCCGTCGCGTGCGTCGCTGGGATATGGTCACGAGGTCGTCGTCCGCGGGCCGTGGGAGGTGACACCCAGTGGACGGCACCATCGCGCGCCGGTGGCCGACGCGGGCTGAGCCCGTGGTGGTCGAGACCGGCGTCGATCCGGTGACCTCACGCTTTTCAGGCGCGCGCTCTACCAACTGAGCTACTCGACCAAACCTCGTCACCCGAAGGTGTCGAGCGGACCTGACGGGATTTGAACCCGCGACCTCCGCCTTGACAGGGCGGCGTGCACTCCGAGCTGCACCACAGGTCCTCGACCCCGAGCCGAGACTCGACGACGCGAAGGGCCAGTCTATACGGTGCCGGCGAAGCCGTTGGACTAGGCCAGTCCGACCTGTCGCGCCAGGTCATCGTTGGAGGGCTCGACGAGGATCGCGCCATCGTCAAAGACGATGGTCGGCACCACGCGCCGGCCCCCGTTGTGGCGTTCGACCTCCGCCGCGGCCTCGGGATCGTCCTCGATGTCGACCCACTCGAAGGCGACGCCGTGGTCGCTTAGAAAGGCCTTCGCGCGTCGACAGTCGCCGCACCACGCGGTGCCGAGCATGCGAATCGTCACGTCGCCGACCTCGTGCGCTGGACGAGACAGAAGGGGTGGCCGACCGGGTCGAGGTAGACGCGAAAGCTCTCACCGGGCTGGTACGACGCCTTACGCGCGCCCCGCGCGAGGATGAACGACTCGCCCTCGTCGAGGTCGTCAACGTCGAAGTCGAGGTGCAATTGCTGGGGGACCGGTCCCTCGGGCCACGTGGGCGCGACGTAGTTCGCGACCTTCTGGAACGCGATCGTCGGGCCGGCGTCGTTGACGAGCTCGATCCAGTCGACCTCCTCGGGCGGAAAGCCGTCGAGCGGCTCGACGGCGAGGCCCGTGACATCGGCGTAGAACGCGGCGAGGGCGAGGGGATCAGGGCAGTCCAGCGCCACGAGCGAGTACCGGATCGGGTGCACGGGAGAACCCTAGCGCGACCGTCGCCGAGCTTGGTACGTGGCGGGTGTGTCGCTCGGGGAACAGGTTTAAGGTGACGAGTGAGGAAAGGTTGACGATGGGCGTATACGGCTGGCAGTACGGACAGGGTCCCGGCAACGGATGGTGGATCGTCGGGGTGGTGGTCATGGTTCTCTTCTGGTCGGTGGTCGTGCTCGGCGTCGCGTTCGCGCTTCGCCACTGGCGATCCCACGCGTACTACGGGCACGGGCACCACCACGACGGCTACGCACACCCGGCGGGTCCCGGTCCCTACGACGGGGGCCCCGTCGAGGTGTTGCGGATGCGCTTCGCCAAGGGCGAGATCGACGAGGCCGAGTTCACGAGCCGTCTGGCGAAGCTCGAGCAGCGTCCCTAGCTCGCCGCCGGCGAGGCCGGGAAGTGGAACGTCAGCGCGAGCCCGCCGAGGTCGCTCGGGGCGGTCGTGACCGTGCCGCCGAGGGCGTCGGCGATGTCCGCCATGATGCTCATGCCGAGTCCCGAGCCCCCCGTGGTGCGCGATCGCGACGGGTCGAAGCGGCGGAAACGTTCGAGGCGCGCGCCGTAGGAGGCCACGGGCAGGCCCGGGCCCGCGTCTTCGATTCGCAAAGTGACCGGGTCGCCGCCGCGTAGCGTCACGCGCACGCGGTCGGTCGCCCCCGTGTGGCGCACGACGTTCGCGAACGCGTTGGCGAGCAGCCGCTCGACGTAGTCGCGCCGAGCTCGAACGTGGACCGAGGGCGCGAGGTCGTCCTCGACCGGACGATCCGGGTGATCGAGGGCGAAGTCGTGCACCGCGGCGGCGATTACGTCGCTCAGGTCCAAGTCGACGTGGTTGCGCGGTCGCATCTCGCGTACCTCGGCGAGGAATAGCAGGTCGCTCACGAGGGCTTCCATGCGCGTCGTCTCGGTACGCATGCGCGCGATCGCCCGGGCACGCTGGACCTCGTCGACGCCGGGTTTCGCGAGCAGGTCGGTATAGCCCTTGATGACGGTGAGGGGCGTGCGCAGCTCGTGGGACGCGTCGCCGATGAAGCGCTGCATGGTTTCGGCGCTGTGCTTCTCGTGTTCGATCGTGGTCTGCAGCGCGACGACCATGCTGGCCAGTGCCCGCTGCAGGGCGCGTACGTCCGAGCTGCCGGTTGCCTCGGGTGGTGTCTGGTCCACGTCGCCGTCGGCGACGCGCGCGGCGTAGGCGGTGAGCGCCGTGAAGGTTCGCAGGTCTCGACGCATGAAGAGTCGCGCGACGATCCCCATCACCAGCGCGGCGAGGACGCCGACGATGACGGTGCGCACGACGACTCGATGAGTGGACGCGGTGATCGCGTTCGTGGAACCGGCGATGAGCAGGTAGTCGCCACCACCGATCTCGATCGAACGGTAGACGAAGCCGGGCAGGTCGCGTGAGCTGCGCAGTCCGCCGAGCGCCGCGCGTACGTCAGCGAGTGACGGCGCGGCTGACGGTCTGACCGTACCGCTCGCGACCGTCGTGACGTGACCGGCCGCGTCGACGACGTCGAGGGTGAGGTTGAGGTTGTCCTGCTGGACCATGTTGATCGCGTCGCTGAGCGCCGTGATCGGGTGGCCGAGGCCACTCACGGCCACCGAGTTGATGGCGTCGTTGAGCGAGGCGTACTGCGCATTCGAACTCGACGCCACCGAGAAGCCGCCGACCAAGAGCGCGACGAGCGCGGTGATGACGATCAGCAGGACGGTGAGGCGCGCGGAGAGCGTCACGCCGAAGGGCGCGGGTCAACGAGCTTGAAGCCCACGCCCC
>JAKBCI010000125.1 GCA_021807965.1 Actinomycetes bacterium | reverse complement strand
CGGGCATGTTCCCGACTACTGCGTGGCCGTGTCGGCGAGCCGGCGCCGCGAATTCCCCGGTGGCGAGTTCTTCCTCCCGTGCGTCTTGATCATCCGTCGACTGAGCGAGGGCGAGCGACACGACAAAGTCGCCCTCAACCAGGTGCTGCGCGAGCACGGCGTCTCGACGTGACGCGACTGGAACGAGCACTGGACCTGGTCGCGATCGACTCGGTGAGTGGCCGCGAGTCCGCGATCGCCGACTACGTCGTCGCACGGCTCTCGAAGAACCCACGGCTGGAGGTCGAGCGGGTCGGTGACAACGTGGTGGCCCGAACCACCGGTGCGCACGCGACCCGATTGATCGTGGCCGGACACCTCGACACCGTTCCGGGGGATCCGAGCGGCGCCCGCATCGAAGGCGACGTGGTCACGGGCCTCGGCGCCTGCGACATGAAAGGGTCGCTGTCGGTGATGGTGGACCTCGCGAGCGTCGACGAGCCCCATCGGACGGAGCTGACGTGGGTGTTCTACGCGCGCGAAGAGATCGCTCGCTCCGAGTCGGGACTTCGCGAACTCATCGAACTGCGTCCTGACCTCCTGCTCGGTGACGTGGCGGTGTTGGGCGAGCCGACGGGTGGCGTCGTCGAGGTCGGCTGCCAGGGGACCTTGCGCGTCACCGTCACGATGGCCGGCGTGCGCGCGCACACGGCGCGGCCATTCATGGGAACCAACGCCATCCACCGTCTCGGCGCGGTTATCACGTGCATCGCGAACTACGTACCGCGGGTCGTGGCGATCGACGGCGTCGAGTTCGTCGAGCAGATGCAAGTCGTCATGGTCGACGGAGGAGTGGCGGGCAACGTCGTGCCCGACGTCGCGAAGGCTGTCATCAACTACCGATTCGCCCCTGACCGGTCCCACGTCGACGCCGAGGCCGCGCTGCGAGCGTTCCTGGCGCCACTGCTTGAGACGAGAGACTCGATAACCGTGCAGGACTGGGCCCCTGCGGCGTCCCCCGGATTTGATGAGCCGTGGTTGAAGAGGCTCGAGGCGCTCTCGGGCAATGCCGCGCGCGCGAAGGTCGGTTGGACTGACGTTGCCACGTTCCAGGAACTCGGAATACCGGCGGCGAACTTCGGCGCCGGCGATCCGCTACTCGCGCATCACCCCGATGAGCGGGTTTCGGCCAGTGAGCTCGAGAAGTTCGCGCAGGTGCTCGGCGCCTGGATCGACTAGCGCGCCAGCACCGCTACCGCCGCGCACCCGATCCACAGGGCGGTGCGAAGGACGTGCCATCGCTCGAGTTGGGTGATGTCTTGGTCGTCGTGGTGGCGCGAAAGTCGATGATGGATCGGCAGCGCCTGAAACATCGTGAGCACTACAGCCAGTGCGGCCAGTGCGGCGTGGACGAGTGCCAGGAGCCGGTGCGGTCCGTGGAGCAGCCACCAGAGCGCGCCGACACCTTGGATGGCCCACGTCGGGGCGACCGCCAATGAGATCCGTCGAACGTGGGCGTCGTGATACATGAGCCACTGTCCTGCACCGACGAGATGGAACGCCGGGTAGACGACGACGGCCACCGTAAGGCCCAGCCCGACGAGATAGACGTCGGTGCCGATGATGAGGACGTGCATGACTTCGAGTTTAAATCGGACGGAAAACGTCTAATAGGCGCGCATCACCGCAATGACGCGACCGAAAATCGCCACGTCGGCGGAATCGAATTCCATCGGTTCCATTGAGGGGTTTTCGGGTTTGAGCACGACACGCGCACCCTGGGGGAAGAATCGCTTCACGGTGGCCTCGCCTTCGGGTAGTCCGGCGACCACGATCTCACCGGTCTCGGCGGTGGCTTGACGGTTGACGACGAGCAGGTCCCCGGGCATGATCCCAGCGCCGATCATCGATTCGCCACGAACTTGGAGGACGAAACTGTCACCCCGCCCCGCGAACTGGGCGGGTACCGTCATCATCTCGTGGGAGTTCTCCGTCGCGAGCACCCCGGTTCCCGCGGCCACGTCGCCGACGAAGGGGATACTGCGCACGGAGGCGTCGGGTGCCACTGAATCGGCGTCCAGGCGAACCGTCAACGTGCGAGGCTGCTGAGGATTCTTGGCGATGTAACCCGCGTCGCGAAGCACCGTGATGTGGTTCGCGACCGTCGCGGGTGACTTCAGCCCCACGTGGTCGCCGATCTCACGGATCGTCGGGGGGAAGTTCCGCTCGCGCTGACACGCGATGATGAACTCGAGGATCTGACGGCGCATGGGGGTGAGGACCTCGGCCATGGCACTCCTTTCACGAACGAACAATTGTTCGTAGCGTAGCCACTTCGGCCGATCAAATCAAACACCTGTTCGTACGCCACGCGAAAGATTCAACGGCAAAACGGTGGTTGGGTGACCCAATACACATTCCTTCGTACTGCTACTGTGCTGCGATGGCCAAGGTGGCCAGTACGAATCCGCTGAGGTGGTTCGGACGTGTCCGTATCTGTGGCGCGTCCGTGTGCCTGGGGGAGTCATTACACAGTTGAGGAGGACGAGTTGATTAAGCCTCGTTTGAACAAGACGGTGGCGGCGGTTACGACCAGTGCCCTGCTGTTGATGGCGGTGCCGGTAGTCGGCATCGCGTCAACCGCGGGAGCGGCGCCGAAGCCAACGTTCGTCATTGGTTATGAAGGTCCGTTGTCCGGTGGCAATCAACAGCTCGGCCTGAACATGGTCTACGCAGTGCAGCTGGCGATTAACAACGCCAACGCGACGCACAGGTTGCCGTACGTTCTGAAGATGGCGAAGTTCGATGACCAGGGCTCGAGTACGTTGTCGCCCGCGCAGGCACAAGCTGCCGTCGCGAACAAGCAGTTGATCGCCATTGTCGGTCCGGCCTTCTCGGGCGCGACCAAGGCAGCCGAACCGTACTACCGCGGTGCGCATGTCGCAACCGTGAGCCCCTCGGCCACGGCGGCGGGCCTCGTGGCCGGTTTCAAGAACAACAACTTCATGCGAGTGGTTGCTGGCGATGACGTTCAGGGTGCCGCTGATGCGAAGTTCCTCGTCAACAAGAAGGGTGCCTCAAGCGTCTACGTGATCAACGACGCGTCGTTCTATGGCGCAGGTCTGGCGGCAGTGTTCGCCAAGTCTGCCAAGGCTGACGGCGCGAAGGTGACCGCCACCACGGTCCCTGGCACTGCTCAGTGCCAGGACGGAACGGCTTCTCCGTCTGAGTACCCAGCAGTGGCGACCTCAATCGTGGCAGCCAAGCCGGCCGCGATCTTCTACGGTGGCTACTACTGCGACTTCGGCCTCCTGCTGGGCGCCCTGAACAGCGCGGGCTACAGCGGTATGATCATGTCGGGTGACGGCTCATGGTCGCCTTCGCTGATCTCTGGCACCTCACCGGCGTCGGCGGCGAACAACGTGTACGTGAGTGAGGCCGGCGGCGGCAACGCCACGCTGACGGGCAAGTTGGCTTCGGGCTACACCAAGCTCGCCGGATTCTCTGCGAAGAACGCGACCTACGCGGCGCAGTCCTATGACGCGACCAACGTGATTCTCGCGGCCCTCGCAAAGGTGTACCAGCCGCGCTTCAAGGTCAAGGCGCTGCGTGAGCGGATTGTCCTCGCACTGCACCGGATCAGCTTCCGGGGTGTCACCGGTCACATCTCCTTCCAGAGCAACGGTGACCTGAGCGCCAAGTCGATCGTTGACTTCGGGCAGGTCCAGAACGGCAACATCGTGTCAATCGGCCACAGTTGAGATAGAGCACTTCGAAAAGTCAGGGCCGGGGATTCGAATCCCCGGCCCTGACTTTTCGCGTACACTTCGCACTTACAAGAAATCGGTCCAGAGGGAGCGTTGGCGAACTTGTTGCACTACTTCGCATCACATCTAGCAACGCTGCGTCTGGAGTTTTGGTCACTCCTCGTCGGGGGCTTCGCGACGGGCGTCATGTACGCGATGGTCGCCATCGGCTACACGATGGTCTATGGCGTGCTGCGCCTGATCAACTTCGCGCACTCGGAAGTCTTCATGTCGGGTGGCTTCGCCAGCTACTTCATGATGCGCGCGCTCATTGGAACTTCAACGCCGTCTGGAACGTGGTCCGTTGTACTGGTGATCATCGGAGTCCTGACCGGTGGCGTCGCCGGCGCAGCTATCGCCATGCTGCTCGAACGCATCGCGTATCGGCCATTGCGGCGCCGCAATGCGCCGAAACTCGCCTATCTCATCAGCGCAATCGGGGCGTCATACTTTCTCTACAACCTGGCCGGTAAGGAGTTCGGTCGCATCAACGAGAGTATGCCGTCGCCGTACATCAATCACACTGTCTTTACGATCTTCGGTGCGCCGGTGCAGCTCTACTACATCGTCATCTTCGTCGTCGGAGTGATCATGCTGATAACGCTTGACAGGTTGGTAGCGACGACCAAGTTGGGCCGAAGTGTACGTGCGGCGGCTCAAGATGCGGAGACGGCATCACTCATGGGAGTCAATATTGACCGCACGATCGTACTTACCTTCGTGATTGGTGGAGCCCTTGCAGGGGCCGCCGGATTTCTGTGGGGACTGGGATTCACCGGCGTGGGCTTCTACATGGGCTTCACGCCTGCATTAAAGGCGTTCACGGCCGCGGTGCTCGGTGGAATCGGGAACCTCCGTGGCGCAGCCATTGGCGGCCTACTACTTGGTGTCGTCGAAAGTTTTTCGGTCGCCTTCGTTCCGGCTTCCTACATTGACGTCATTGCCTTCGGAATCTTGGTCCTGGTTCTACTCTTCCGCCCGACAGGCATCTTGGGCGAACGGTTAGGGCGGTCGGCGTGATGAAAGCTCTGTGGGACAACATTTGGACACGTCGGCTGATCAGCTCGCTGGCCGCGATGGCAATTTTGGCAGTTGTGACCGGACCACCCGGGAGCAACTTGACGCCGCTCGCTGGGTTCACGGGCTCTTTCGCCGAACGCGTCTCGTTCTTTGGACTGTTCAAAGGCCAGCGCTGGATGGTGTTCTTCGTCTTCGCGCTCGTCATGTTCGCAATCTGGTGGACGTGGGTCTCATACGGCGAACAGATCAAGGGGGCGCTGTCAAAAACGCTTGCCGCTCCTCAGGCCGCCACGCGCCGTCGCCCAGTCCGATGGGGCATCGCCATCGTCCTCATCGTTGTAGCAGCCCTGCTTCCGCACGTGGTGACAGACCCATTCTGGCAAGCAGCTATGGTCGAGCAGATCGGCGTTTTCGTCTTGCTCGCTTTGGGCCTCAACGTGGTTGTGGGCTTCGCCGGCCTGTTGGACCTGGGTTTCGTCGCCTTCTACGCCGTGGGGGCGTACGCCACCGCATGGGTTACCGGTGCCTTACCACTACCATTCCTATTCGGTGGTCGATTGGACACCTTCTGGGCGATTCCATTTGCGCTGGCCTTAGTCATGTTGGCCGGAATTCTCCTGGGCACGCCGACGTTGCGGCTACGCGGCGACTACCTAGCGATTGTCACGTTGGGTTTTGGTGAGATCGTCACAATCTTCCTCAACAATCTGAATGGAATTACCGGTGGGGCCGCGGGCAGTGGCAAGATCCCGTACTTTTCGCTCAATGTCGGTGTGGTGAAATACCACTGGGGCCTCGGGCCAGTTCCTTACTACTATCTCACACTTGGCTTCGTCGTCCTCTTCCTCATCGTATTTTCGCTTCTGGAGCATTCCCGCGTGGGACGTGCTTGGACGGCGATACGAGAGGATGAGGTTGCCGCGGAATCGGTC
>JAKBCI010000124.1 GCA_021807965.1 Actinomycetes bacterium | reverse complement strand
GTTCGGCGGCCAAACTAGTCTTCGCCGAGGAGAATCAGCGCACGAGCGAACTCTGCGTCGACCTGCTCGGCGCCGACGGCATGCTCTACGCGTCGAACTATCCTCTCGTACGCCCGACCGAGTCGGCGTTCAGCGGCGCCGAACCGCGACGGGCGTTCTTGCGCATGCGCGCCAACTCCATTGAAGGTGGCACCAGCGAAGTGTTGCGCAACGTCATCGGTGAACGGGTGCTGGGCCTGCCGGGTGAACCGCGGGTTGACAAGGACGTCCCCTGGAAGGACGTGGCGCGCAGTTAGTGGCGCGCCACGAGATGGTCGGTAAAGAAGCGATACGTTCGCGCGGTGGCGTCGTGCGCGGCGGCTTCGTTGTAGACGGCCGGACGACCATCACAGTTAAAGCCGTGCTGGGCGTCGGGGTAGCGCACGATCTGGGCGTCAACCGGTAGGTCCGCGGTTGCCTCGCGGAGGGCCTCTACCTGCGACACGGGTATGCCCTGGTCGAGGTCACCGTAGAGGCCGAGCCAGGGGCAGCCCAGGTGAGGCGCCAACTCCAGCAGCGACGGAAGCCCAAATCGCCCCGTTTCGACGCCGCCGCCGTAGAAACTGGCTGCCGCACCGGCCACGCTGAGGGTCGCCGCGAAGAAGGCGACCGAACCGCCCATGCAGTAACCGACGACGCCCGTGGCGCTACTCGGGAATCCAGATTCGTGGAGGTAGCCCGACGCGGCCATGAGATCGTCGGTTAAGCCGTCTCGGGAAAGCGTGCCCAACGCGGCCATCGCGTCAGGCATTGAGTCGTAGGGAATCTCGGGTGATCCCGCGCGATGAAAGAGCTCGGGCATTACCGCGAGGAACCCGTGGTCGGCGAACCGTGCGGCCACCGAGCGAATATGGTCGTTGACGCCAAAGGCCTCTTGGAGCACGATCACCGCTCGCGACGAGGTTGGGTCGCCCACGACTTGAATCGGTGTTCCGTTTTGGAGTACGTGTCGTTCGGTCATGTGAAGTCAGGTCCCTTCGTTCGCGTGCGTTTGAGTTCGTAAAATCCGGGAGTGCCAGCCACGGCCATTACCCCATCGAAGAGGCGCCCGGCGTCGTCCCCCTTGGGCGCCGGCGTCACGACCGGTCCGAAGAATGCGACGTCGCCGACGTGGATGACCGGTGTGCCGACGTCGTCGCCCACGGGCTCCATGCCCCGCCGGTGGCTCTCGCGCAGCCGGTCGTCGTAGGTCGAGTCGTTGGCCGCTTCAGCGAGTTCGTGCGGCAGTCCTACCTCGCGCAAGGCGTCAGCGATGACTTGCGCTTCGTCGTGCACGCCCTCGACGTGGCGGCGGCGCCCCATCGCCGAGTAGAGCGGCTCGACGACGTCACCCCCGAAACGTTCTTCGGCGGCGATCAATACTCGAACCGGAGCCCACGCCCGAGCGAGGAACTCTACGTACGTGACGGGAAGATCGCGCCCCTCGTTCAGCACCGAGAGGCTCATGACGTGAAACTGGAGATCGAGTTCGCGTACCCGCGCCGCTTCGAGCAGCCAGCGCGACGTAATCCACGCCCACGGACACGCGGGGTCGACCCAGAGGTCAACGCGCTGGCTCATGGGGTTCCTCCGTGCGGTGCGTAAATGCCTCCAAAAGCGTAGCGACGGCATTGGTCACTCGCAGCGCGGTGGGTAGGTGAAGCATTTCGTCGATGCCGTGGGCGTTGGAGCCGGGTCCTAGGGTGCCGGTGGCCACGAACTGAACGCCGGGGTATCGCCGGCCGAGGGATGCGAGGAACGGGATCGAACCGCCTTCGCCCGTGAATCCTACCGGGGCGCCAAATTGCTCCCTCGACGTGCGATCAAGGGCTGCGGACAGCCACGGCGCAAGCGGGGGTGCGACCCAGCCCTGTGCGGTGTTGGTAGCGCGTAACGACACGTGGGCACCCGATGGTGGGTTGGTGACGAGAACCTCGTCCAACGCCGCAAACGCGACGTCAGGATCGACTGGCGGGGGAAGACGCATCGACAGCACGGCGGACGTGTAGGGACGCAGCACGTTGCCCGCTATCGCCGGGGCTGGTGCTCCACCGAGCCCGATCACGGACAACGCTGGGTACCAGGTCGTGCGCAGGATCCGCTCGGCCGGTGTGTCGCCCATCAGTTGCACGCCGTCGAGGATCGGCATCTCGTCAGCTACGACGTCGCCAAACTCCTCGGCGATAGCCTGCGCAGCGCCGCGAACCTCAGGTGGGATGCTGGCGTGCAGTGGCGCGAGGCGCACGTCCCCGCTCGTGGCATCCTCGATGCGTTCGAGGAGCTCACGCAGCACGCGAAAGGACGATGGTACGGCACCGCTCGCACTGCCACTGTGGAGTCCCCGTTCGAGAACACTCACCGTGAGTTCAGCATTGACGAGTCCGCGCAGGGAGGTGGTGACCCAAAGCCGGTCGTAACTGAGAGCGCCCGAGTCAAGGCAGATCAGCAGTTGCACGTCGCCGAGCTCGTCCACGAGGTAGTCGAGGTAGGCCTCCAAGTCTTCGCTGCCGCTCTCCTCGCTGGCTTCGATCACGATAACGATGCGGGGATGCGCGACGTCCGCTTCGACCAGCGACGCGACCGCTAAGGCGGCGCTGAACGTCGAGTAGCCGTCGTCGGCGATGCCGCGCGCGTACACGCAGTCGCCTCGTCGAACGGGACGAAACGGGTCTAGTCCGTCGGACCAGTCGCCGAGGGGCGGCTGCTTGTCTAGGTGTCCGTAGATAACGACGGTTCCCTCGCTTGGAGCCGTCGCCTCGATCGTCGCGGTCAACAGCGGCGTGCGACCGTCGAGGCGATGTACGTGAACCGTCGCCGACGGCACGGTTTCCGACGTCCAACTGGCCAGGAGGTCAGCGGCACGGTTCAGATGGCCGCTCTCTTCCCAGGTTTCGTCAAAGGATGGCGACAGACAGGGGATGGTGGCGTACTCGAGCAGCGTCGGGAGCGCGCGGCGTTCAAAATCATCGAGGTTCAGTAAGTGCACCCTGCCGAGGCTACTGGTCCTCGGTCGATCCGTCGACGAGCGCCCAGCAGTAGTGGGCGACGGCCGACCGGAATCCCGTGAAGGGCGTACCGGCCTCGCGCAGGCCGCGTTCGCTGATGAGCTCGTCAAGTTCGTGCAAGCGGCTCCACCCACTACGCACGCCGAAGTCGCCGGTCGGCCACACGTCGGCGCGCGCGAGGGTGAACATGAGGTACATCTGCGCGGTCCAGGGTCCGATGCCACGAACGGCGGTCAGTTCGGTGATGACGGCTGCGTCGTCCATGCGGCCGTGGCGCTCGAGTCGAATACGACCGTCGGTGACGTGGCGCGCGAGGTCGATCATAGCCTGCGCTTTGGTGCGCGAGAGCCCCGCGCCGCGCAAGAGGTCAACGTCGGTGGCGAGCAGTGACTCCGGACTCGGACGACCCCCGAGGGTCTCGAGTACTCGACGATGAATGGTGGTGGCCGCGCTCGTGGCTAGCAACTGGAACGAGATCGACCGAATGAGGGTGGCGAAACGATCGTCGACCGGAACCCGACGCACACGAGGAGGCGGGCCGAGCGTGCGCACGAGCGGCCGAAAGACTGGATCGCGCTGCACGATCAGTCGGGCGACCGTCTGACAATCGAGGTTTGGACGCATCAGTGCGGAATGTAGACGCCGTCTGGTGCGCTAGCAGTACGAACTACCTCGAGCAGGAGTGCGTGAACGGCGCGCACTGGCGCCGCGGGGAAACCGAATCGTCGACTGACGAGGCTGACGCGTCGGCGAGCGATGTCGTTGATGTGGATCGCCACGAAGCTGGCGCGAAGGTGCTTGGACAGCATGGTCGCGGGCAGGATCGACGGACCGTAGCCGTCGAAGGTCAGTGACGCGATAGTTCGGAGCCCATCGAGCTCGACGAGCGGCCGGAGGCTTACACCCTGGGCGGCGGCGGCGTCGTCGATTTCCCGGCGTAAGGGCGTACCGACGAGGGGCAGAAGCAATTCGTACTTCGCCAGAGTGGTGAAGTTCACCGATCGTCGCTTCGCTAAGGGGTGATCGCGCGCGACGATCAAGACGAGATCTTCGCTGAACAGATCGTGGTCCAGTAGTTCTGGCGCGAAAATCGGCCAGGCGAGGACGGCGAGGTCGAGTTGGCCGTTGACAACGCGCGGCTCGAGGGCGGAATTCGTGCCCTCGCTGATCCGAAGGGCGATGTGTGCGAACGACGAACGTTGCGCTTCGAGCACGAGCGGAACAATCCAACGGCCTGCGGTACCAATCATGCCGAGATTCACGTCGCCGCGAATGTCGGACTTGAGTTCGGAGACGTCGGCCGCAACGGCGTTCATTTCGAGCAGAATGCGCCGAGCGCGATGCAACACGATGGTTCCGGACTCCGTGAGCGAGCCCGTGGCGCGGTCAACTAGTTCGGTTCCTAGTTCTGTTTCGAGTCGGGCGATTCGATTCGAAATGTTGGACTGAACGGTGCCAAGCGCGTCGGCGGCACTCGAAAACGTACCGTGGTCGGCGATGCCCACCAGCGCCTCAAGTTGGCGTATTTCCATGTATCGATTATAGAGATAGTAGGTATCGGCTATATCGTGTTGATGAATACATCCCGATGCGGCATACTGGTTTCAGCCTGCTTACAACGAATCCCCCCTCGAAGTAGGCGAGGTTTTGCAAAAGGACCAACCACCCCCCCGGTTGGTCCTTTTGCCTTTTCTGGGTTGTTAGCGTGAGGTGATGACGAGTCGGCGCGGTGCGCGAACGTGGTTGGCGATCACCGGTGTTCGAGTCGGGAACTGGCTGTCACGCCGTGCGGGTCGCGGGGCCGGCACGGTGGTTGGGGGCTCGATCGGGTTGGCGATCGACCACGACCTTCTCGCCAAGCTCGCTGTGGGCCGGACGGTCGCCGTCGTCAGCGGCACCAATGGGAAGACGACGACGACTGCGCTGATCGTCGCCGGATGGGGTGGTCAGGTGGCCACCAATCAAACTGGCTCGAACATGCCGGCAGGTCACGTGGCCGCACTGGTGCGCAGTGGCGAACCGCGCGTGGTGCTCGAGTGCGATGAAGCATGGCTGGGCACCGTCGTCACTGCCCTTCGACCAGTGGTGACTGTGCTGTTGAACCTGTCGAGAGACCAGCTCGACCGTTCCAGCGAGGTTCGCCAACTGGCTGAGCGTTGGCGCAAGGCACTGGAAGGTGCGCCGCCAACGTCGACGGTCGTTGCGAATGCACGCGACCCGCTCGTGGTGCACGCGGCGTCGGGAGTGGCGAACGTCGTGTGGTGCGCAGTGCCATCGACGTGGATCGCGGACACGCAGTCGTGTCCGCGCTGCACCGCGCCGATACGACACGACGCCGAGGCGTGGTGGTGCGAATGCGGATTTCGCCAACCCGTGGCCTCGTCATACCTCACCGGTTCTGACGTTGTCGTCAACGGCGAAGCGCTACCGCTCGCACTTTCGTTGCCGGGATCGTTCAACCGGGGTAACGCCTTGCTCGCACTGAGTGCTCTCCGCGCGCTCGGCGTAGCGCCACGAGACGCGGCGGCTCGCCTGGCCACGGTGCGCGACGTAGCCGGTCGCTACGCCATTCGGCGAGTTGGCGACCAGGTAGTGCGTTTACTGCTGGCGAAGAATCCGGCGGGGTTCGCGGCCACCCTCGCCGACGTGGTCGGCGACGCACCGCTTTGGATCGCGATCAACGCGAACGTTGCCGACGGTCAGGATCCATCGTGGCTCTACGACGTACCCTTTGAGGT
>JAKBCI010000123.1 GCA_021807965.1 Actinomycetes bacterium | reverse complement strand
CTCGACTCGATGGACATCGAGCGCGAACGAGGCATCACCATCAAGGCCCAGAACGTACGTGTTTTTTACGAACGGTACGTGCTGCAGTTGATCGACACGCCAGGTCACGTCGATTTCGGGTACGAGGTGTCGCGGTCGTTGGCGGCGTGCGAAGGCGCGATCCTCCTGGTCGACGCCAGCCAGGGCATCCAGGCCCAGACGCTCGCGAATTGCTACCAGGCCATCGAGCACAATCTGGAAATCATCGCGGTGCTGAACAAGATCGATCTGCCCGCCGCCGATCCCGACCGGTGCAAGGATGAGTTGGAACGGGTGCTCGGCCTGCGTCGCGACGAGATCCTCTCAATCTCGGCCAAGACGGGAGCGGGGGTCGCCGAACTGCTGCGCGCAGTCATCGACCGCGTCCCGGCGCCCCAGGGCGATCCGTCAGCGCCGCTGCGCGCGCTCGTCTTTGATTCGTACTACGACCAGTACCGAGGCGTTATCAGTTCGATTCGAGTCGTCGAGGGGACGCTGCGCGACCACGTCAAAGTCCGCATGATGCAGGCCAGCTCGAACCACGAGATTGAAGAAATCGGCATCCGTACTCCCGATATGGTGCCGGTCGCTCAACTTGGGCCCGGCGAAGTCGGCTACCTCGTGGCTGGCGTCAAGGACGTTGGCGAAGCGCGATCCGGTGAGACCGTTACCGAGGCGGCCCGTCCGGCGCTCGTCGCGCTCGACGGGTACCGTGACCCCAAGCCGATGGTCTTTTGCGGCATCTACCCGATTGACGGCGATGACCTGCCCGACCTTCGTGACTCGCTTGACAAGCTCAAGCTCAACGACGCGTCGATCACCTTTGAACCCGAGTCGAGCCACGCGCTCGGATTTGGTTTCCGGTGCGGCTTTCTTGGGCTGCTGCACATGGAGATCGTTCGTGAGCGTCTCGAGCGCGAGTTCAACCTCTCGCTCATCGCGACCGCTCCGTCGGTGGTCTATCGCGCGTTCCTCACCGACGGCACCGAGGTCGACATCGACAACCCCACCGACCTGCCCGACGCGAGCCGACTCGATCACATCGATGAACCGATGCTCGACATTTCCATCCTCACCCCGTCGGAGTACCTGGGCACCGTCATGGACCTCTGTCAGTCTCGCCGGGCCGAGATGCAAAAGATGGAGTACCTCTCAGCCGAACGCGTTGAGCTGCGCTACTCGATACCGCTCGCCGAGGTGGTCATTGACTTCTTTGACGCGTTGAAGAGTCGAACCAAGGGCTACGCGAGTTTGGACTACGAGCCGAGCGGCTACGTGACGTCGTCGCTGGTGCGCGTCGACCTGCTAATTAATCACGAGCCCGTTGACGCGTTTTCCACCATCGTGCACAAGTCCAACGCCGACTACTACGGGCGCCGGATGGCGGAGCGCCTGCGCGAGCTGATTCCACGACAGATGTTTGACGTACCCATCCAAGCGGCAGTGGGGGGTCGCGTGATCGCGCGCGAGACGGTGAAGGCCCGCCGCAAGGACGTCCTCGCCAAGTGCTACGGCGGCGACATTACGCGCAAGCGCAAGCTGCTCGAGAAGCAGAAGGAAGGCAAGAAGCGGATGAAGAACCTCGGACGCGTCGAAGTTCCTCAAGAGGCGTTCGTCGCCGCTCTCAAGCTAGAGGACTAGCCAGCCGACCGTCGGTCGTTAGCACTCGGTAGAATTGAGTGCTAGCAAGGAGGAGATATGGCTCGACGTTCGTTGAAGAAGGCCGCCCCCGTGGCGGACCTCGACGCGCGCAAGGCGACGATTCTCCAGGCCGTGGTGCGCGAACATATCGACACCGCCCAGCCGGTGGGCTCGTCGTCAGTCGCGTCGACGAGCGACCTTGCGGTCTCCTCGGCCACCGTGCGTTCCGAGATGGTGACGCTCGAGCGTGAAGGCTACCTAGCCCAGCCGCACACGTCGGCCGGGCGCATTCCGACCGACAAGGGTTACCGCTACTTCGTGGACCACCTCCAGGCCGGCGTCGTCGGGGCGACCCAGCAACAGCAGATCAAGGACTTTTTCGAGAACGTGCGCGGCGAAGTCGAAGACGTACTCGCCCAGACCTCGACGCTGCTCAGCCAGTTGACGAGCTACACCTCGGTGGTCGTGGGCGCGGGTCACGCCATGAGTCCCATCCTCTCAACGCAGTTGGTGAATCTCGAGGCCCGCCACCAACTGCTGGTAACGGTCTTCGCCGACGGTTCGGTCGTCAAGCACAGCGTGATGACGAACTTCGACGCCAGCCACGTGGAGGTCGCGGAGGCGTCGCGTCAGCTGCACGCGCTCTTGATCGGCACGACGCTCGGTGCGCGGGTTCAGGTGCCGTCACGCAACGACCACGTTGCCTCGCTCGTCCGCGACGCGGTGGCGACCCTGCACGCCCAACAGCCCACGATCGACGGCGAGCAAGTCTTCATTGGCGGGTCCTCAAAGGTTGCCGAGGCGTTCGACGGCGTGGAGACCGTGCGAAAGGTCTTGTCGATCCTGGAACAAGAGCTGCTCGTGGTGTCGCTGGTCCAAGACATCCTCGATCAGGGCCTGTCGGTGGCGATTGGGTCCGAGCACGGCTACGAACCCCTGTCGTCGTGTGCGGTGATCGTGGCGCCGGTAACCGTCGATGGACAACCCGCGGGCGCGGTTGGCTTGCTCGGCCCCACGAGGATGAAGTACGGCGAGGCGATGGCGGCCGCCCGCGCCGTGTCGGCCCACCTCGCGCGTCATTTCGGCGGTGATGAGCGTGCCTAGTACGGACCTGTACGAGATCCTGGGCGTCGATCGATCCGCGTCGGCCGAGGAACTAAAGCGGGCCTATCGTCGTCTGGCCCGCCAGCACCATCCCGACGCGAACCCCGACGATCCCGAGGCGGAGGCCCGGTTCAAGGACGTGTCGCAGGCCTACGAAATCCTGTCTGATCCCGAGCGGCGCGCGAACTACGACCGCTTCGGCGCCGACGTAGGCGGTGGGGGTCCCGGTCCCTTCGGCGCGGGCTCGGTACAAGACATCTTCGACATGTTCTTTGGCGGGATGGGCCACGCGCCAACTCGCCGCGGACCCCAGCCGGGCCCCGACGCCGAGGTCGCCGTCGAGATCACGTTGGATGAAGCGGCCTTCGGCGCGACCAAGGAGATTGCGGTCACGCTGCCTCAGCAGTGCGCAACCTGCCAAGGAAGCGGTAGCGCCCCGGGTACCTCGCCGGTCACCTGCGAGGAGTGCAACGGGACGGGCGAGATTCGACGAGTTCGCAACTCGATACTGGGGCAGATGGTGACCGCTGCGGCCTGTTCGCGCTGCGCTGGCTACGGTACGCGTATTGGGACGCCGTGCCCCGACTGCCGCGGCGATGGGCGTACCCAACGTACGACGACGCTAACGATTCAGATACCCGCCGGCGTGGAGGACGGCTCGACGATGCGATTGGCGGGTCGGGGCCCCGCGGGACCGCGCGGCGGCGCGAACGGTCGGCTCTTCGTACACCTGCGCGTCACGCCCGACCAGCGATTCGAACGAGTCGGCGATGACCTGCATCACGAGGTTCACGTTGCCTTCACCCAGGCGGCCCTCGGTGCCACGATCGAGGTCCCGACGCTGCGCGAGACGACGGTGATCGAGGTTGCGCCGGGAACGGCGAATGGCACGGTGCAGCGCCTGCGCCACGAGGGGGTGACGCACCTGCACGGACGCGGCCGTGGTGATCTCTTCGTCCACGTCGTCGTCGACGTGCCGACCGAGCTCGACGAGACCTCGGCGTCGCTGCTGCGCGAGTTGGCTGAACACCGAGGCGAGAGCGTGACCCCGGCACCGAGCGGTCTTTTTCGACGGCGCGCGAGACGGTGAGCGACCCCACGTTCCTCCGTCGCGTGGCCGCGCTCGGACAGTTTCGAGTCGACGATCCGCGCCGACCGGAGCTGAGCCGCGCCGACGAACACCACCTGCGCACCGTGTTGCGCGCTGCGGCGGACGAAGAGGTCGTGGTGACCGACGGCCGCGGGACGTGGGCCGTGGCGGCCGTCGAGCCCGCGGGACTGCGCCGACTGACCGACGTGTGGATCGAGCCGGCTCCGGCCGAGCGCACGCTGTACCTCGCGCCGCTGAAGGGTGATCGAAGCGAGTGGGCGGTGATCAAGGCGAGCGAGCTGGGCGTCACGACCATCGTGCCACTACTGAGTCGCCGCGTCGTAGTCAAGGTTCGCGGCGAGACGCGTACCAGGCTGCTCGCGCGATGGCAACGGCTGGCCGACGAGGCGAGCGCGCAGGCGCGGCGAACGCACTACCCGAGCATTGGCGATCCGCTGACGCCGAGCCAGCTGCCCCCGGGTGTCGCGGTGTGCGACTTTGACGGCGACGGTTCGTGGTCCGGTGTCGCGAGCGTCGCCATCGGCCCCGAGGGCGGCTGGGAGCCGGGGGAGTGGGGGACCGGTCGCCATCGACTCTCGCTCGGCCCGACGGTGCTGCGCAGCGAAACGGCGGCCGTGGCGGCGGCGACCTTGATGGCGTTTCACGCCCCCGGTGAGAGATTCGCGCACCAGTCTGGCGCGATGCGTAATGATGAGAGCAGCCATGACTGACTGCCTGTTCTGCAAGATCGTCTCCAAGGAGATACCGTCGACGGCGGTCGCCGAGTCCGCTAGCGCGTACGCGTTCTACGACATTGCCCCTCAGGCTCCCGTTCACGTGCTGGTGATCCCGAAGCAACACATCACGAGCGCCGATGAGGTGGCGTCGGCCCACGGCGGGGTCGTGGATGATCTAGTCATGCTGGCTCAGCGCGTCGTGGAGCTCGAGGGCGTACGCGAGAGTGGCTACCGGCTCGTCATCAATGTGGGACGCGACGCGCAAATGACGGTGGCGCACCTGCACGTCCACGTTCTCGGGGGACGTCGATTGGAGTGGCCGCCCGGATGACCGTTGAGGAATCGGCCGGCGAGGCGATGACGGTGACGACATTCGTACGCAACACGAACCTGCTAGCGGGTCTACTCGGGCCGCGCGACGAGCACCTGCGCGTCGTGGAGCGCTCGTTCCCGTCATCGAAGATTGCCGTTCGCGGCAATGAGATCAGCGTCTCGGGTCCGGACGCGTCAAAGATACTGCGGCTTTTCGACGAGCTCGTGCTGGTGCTCGAGAGTGGTCAGGCGCTCGACTCGACCAAGATCGAGCGCACCATCGATATGGTTGACGCCGACTTGCGCCCGAGCGAAGTACTCGGACACGAGGTGGTGCGCGCGGCTCGGGGCAAGCCAGTTCGGCCGTCGACCGCGGGCCAAAAGCGCTACACCGACGCGATAGACGCTTCAACGATCACCTTCGGCATCGGTCCGGCCGGAACAGGCAAGAGCTATCTCGCCGTCGCGGCCGCCCTCCAGGCGCTCCATCGCCGCCAGGTGCAGCGAATCGTGCTCACTCGGCCGGCCGTCGAGGCGGGCGAACGACTGGGCTTCCTACCCGGGGACCTCATGGCCAAGGTTGACCCCTACTTGCGGCCGCTCTACGATGCCCTCTACGACATGGTCGGTCCCGAGGGTGCCCAGCGCTTGATCGCCAACGGCACGATCGAGGTCGCCCCGCTCGCCTTCATGCGCGGGCGCACCCTCAACGACTCGTTCATCATTCTCGACGAGGCCCAGAACACGACGCCGGAGCAGATGAAGATGTTTCTCACGCGTATCGGCTTCAACGCGAAAGCGGTCGTCACTGGCGACGTGACCCAGGTGGACCTTAACGGCCGCACGAGTGGGCTGACGCACCT
>JAKBCI010000122.1 GCA_021807965.1 Actinomycetes bacterium | reverse complement strand
TGTTGAATCAGGCCCGCGAACTCGTGATACGTACGCAGTCGGGCTCGACGTCGATGCTCCAGCGCAAGCTCCGAATCGGTTTTGCCAGAGCGGGACGGCTGATGGACCTGTTGGAGCAAGAGGGCGTGGTGGCGCCCGGTGATGGATCCAAGGCGCGCCGCGTGAACGTCGCCCGAGAAGACCACGGTAGCGACGAGTGAGTCCTGAGGTCGCTGACGGACCGCCTACGCTAATTCGATGATCGCGCGCGCTCCCGCTAGCTCGGCCAATCTTGGTCCCGGTTTTGACGCTGTGGCGGTGGCGCTCAACCGATACGTCGAGGTCGACGTACGAGAAGCTGACGAATTCTCGATCACCACGAGCGGCGCGGGCGCCGGGCGCTTCGATGACGAGCGGCACCTCGCGGCTGTTGTGGCGGCCTCGGTGCTCGGGCACCGACGGTTTGCGCTCCACGTGCACTCAGATATTCCGCTGTCGCGGGGACTCGGATCGTCTGCGGCGCTCGCGCTCGCCGCCGCCGCCGCCGCGGGATCGAGCGATCCGTTGCGAGTGGCTGTGGCGTGCGACGGTCACGCCGAGAACGCGGCGGCATCGTGGCGCGGGGGGCTCGTCGTCGCCGACGCGCGCGACGACGAGGTGGTCGTGATGGACTTGGCCCTCGATCGAGCGTGGCGGTTTGTCGTGGTCATTCCCGACGTGGAGTTGCCGACGGCCGACGCGCGGCGGGTCTTGCCCGCGCTGGTTCCCCTGGCCGACGCGGTCGCTAACCTTACGTCGCTCGGACTGCTGATCGCCGGACTGGCCGATCATCGGGCGTTCGTGGCGGGATCGATGCGCGATCGTCTGCACCAGCCGTTTCGCGCGGGCCTGCTGCCGTTCGCTGAACCGCTCATGGCGGCATTGCGTGGCGCGGGGGCACTTGACGCGTGTTGGTCAGGGGCGGGATCGAGCGTGCTCGGACTCGCGACGGCCGACGCCGCCGACGAGGTCGTGCGTGGCGCGCGAACATTTCTCGATGGCGCCGGTGTCGACGCACGCGTGGAGGTGCTCAAGGCGGATCGATCGGGCCTGGTCGTCCGTTGACCGGGCCGTCGGGCGCGCGTGGCCGCTCAGTTGCTGGGGTCGCGTTCGTGTTGGCCGGGGCCACGACTATCCAGTGGTCGGCCGCCATTGTCACCCCGATGCTCGGCGCGATCGGACCGTCAGCCGCCACCGCGTGGCGCTACGCCATTGGAGCCGTCGTACTCGTCGCGCTGACTCGCCCGCGCGTAGGGAGTTGGACGCGCGCCGATTGGCTGGGCGCGGCGTCGCTCGGCCTGTCGACGGTGGTGATGAGCTTCTGCTTCTATCAGGCGATCACTCGAATCACGCTCGGCAGTGCCGTGGCGATCGAGTACCTGGGTCCGTTCTTGGTCGCGGCGCTCGGGCATCGCACCGTGCGTCACCTGGTGCTCGTCGCGGTGGCGGGCGCGGGCGTCGTGGCCCTCGCGCGGCCCGGTGGCGGTATCACGTTGGCCGGCGGGCTCTTCGCCCTCGGTTCGGGAGCCGCCTGGGCCGGCTACGCGTTCGCCGCGCAGCGCGTTGGTCGCTCCACCGACGGATTTCAAGGTCTGGCGGTCGCGATGGCTATGGCGGCTGCCGTGGCGTCGCCCTTCGCGCTGGCGTCGTTCTCGCGCCTGTTTACGCACGCCGCGCTGGGGGGCCGGATGGTGCTCGTTGGCGTGATGTCTATTGTCGTAGGTTTTGCGCTCGAAATGCAGGCGCTGCGACGAATACGGCCCGCGGTGGTGAGCGTCGTCATCGCCCTCGAACCGGCCATCGCCTTCATCATCGGATGGATCCTGCTCGGTCAGGCGATATCGGCGTGGGACGTTGTCGGACTGGCCTGCGTTGTGGCCGCTGGCGTTGGGGTTACGTACGACGTTGCCAAGACGAGCGGTTCGCTCGATCTCAGCGGCGTGGGTGCGTAACGGCATCGAGCGCGACGAACGTCCCCGGTAGGCTGGCGGGCGTGTCGACGCCGCGCACCTTCGCCATCCGCACGTTCGGGTGCCAGATGAACGAGCACGACTCCGAACGCCTCGCTGGCCTGTTGGTGGGCGAAGGCCTGGTGCGTGCCGCGAGCGAGGCCGAGGCCGACGTCGTCGTCTTCAACACCTGCACCATACGAGAGAACGCGGACCTGAAGCTCTATAGCGCGCTGGGGCACCTGAAGTCGGTGAAGTCGTCTCGGCCGTCGATGCAGATCGCGGTGGGCGGGTGCCTCGCGCAGCACGAGCGCGAGCGAATTCTCGAGCGCGCCGGATGGGTGGACGTTGTGTTCGGTACCCACAACCTCGCCGACGCGCCGGCCCTCTTGGCGCGCGCTCGAGTGGAGGGCCCACTCGTTGACGTGCGCGACGCGCCCGATCCCGTCGTCAATCGTGACTCGGCCCCCGCCCTCAGCGCCGTGCGCGACGTGCCGTGGGCGGCGTGGATGACGATTCAGACGGGCTGTGACAATTCGTGCAGTTACTGCATCGTGCCCGAGGTTCGCGGCGGCGAGATCAGCCGCCCGCTCGAGGATCTGGTCGCGGAGGCCGAGATGCTCGCTCGAGCGGGGGTGAGCGAGATCACGGTCCTTGGCCAAAACGTGAACTCGTACGGACGCGACTTCACCAAGCGTCGCCCCCTCTTCGCAGACCTCTTGCGATCACTCGGTGCGGTCGAGGGGATCGAGCGGATCCGCTTCACCAGTCCGCACCCCAAGGACTTGCGTCCCGAGACGATCGAGGCGATGGCCCAAACCCCGTCGGTCTGCCCGCAGCTCCATCTCCCGCTGCAGTCGGGCTCGAACCGGGTGTTGGCGGCCATGCGTCGGGGCTACACCGCCGAACGCTACCTGGAGCGCCTGGCTGCCGCACGCGACGCGATCGACGACTTGGCCGTGTCGACCGACCTCATCGTTGGCTATCCCGGCGAGACCGACGACGACTTCGATGAGACCCTCAGCGTTGTTGCGGCGGCCGATTACGACTCGGCCTTCACGTTCATCTTCTCGCCGCGCGAAGGGACTCGGGCCGCGTCTATGCGAAGTTCGTTCGTCGCCGCGGAGGTCATCGCCGATCGATTCCAGCGGCTCAAGGTGGTGCTGGACCGCTCCGCGCTTCGCGCGCACGAGGCGCGAGAGGGTCGTCGCGAAGAAGTGCTCGTGGAAGGCCCTTCGCGGCGAAACGACCAGCGCTGGTCGGGCCGCACCCGACAGGGAAAACTGGTCCACTTCGACGCTGATCCGAGCATCCGACCCGGGGCCCTCGTGGAGGTCGTGGTCGAACACGGTGCCCCCTACCACTTGCTGGGTACCGTGATTCGCGAACTGCGAGCGCCGCGCCACAAGGTACGGATCCCACTCGCCGTCTCGTGAACGCAGTCGCGGTAGCGCTCGTCGGGGCGACCGCGTCGGGGAAGTCAGCGCTCGCGCACGCGACAGCGCTCACCGATCCGCACTGGGAGATTGTCGCGATCGACGCGATGACCGTCTACCGGGGTATGGATATCGCCACGGCGAAGGCAACGCCCGCCGAGCGGCTCGACGTGACCTATCATCTGCTCGACCTCGTCGAACCCGATGAGGAGTTCACGGTCGCTGACTATCAGCGCGCCGCTCGTCGAGCGGCCGAGGAAGTGTGGTCGCGTGGCGGCGCGGTGATCTACGTGGGGGGCACGGGGCTCTACGTGCGAGCCGTGTTGGATGAGCTCGAGATTCCCGGTCAGTTCGCCGAGGTTCGACGTGAGTTGGAGGCGAGGGCGGCCGGTGGCGAGGACCTGTACACGCAGCTGGGGCGGGTGGATCCCGTGGCGGCGTCGCGGATGGAGTCGAGCAACCTTCGCCGTGTCGTTCGGGCGCTCGAGGTGACCCTCGGCAGCGGTCGGCCGTTCTCGTCGTACGGTCCTGGGCTGTCCACCTACGGGCCGGTACGGGTCGTCCAGGTTGGCCTTCGAGTTCCCGTTGACGAGCTCGACGCACGAATCGAGCGTCGCTTTCGCCGCTGGATGCGCGAGGGCTTGCTGGACGAGGTTCGCCGACTCGCGAGCGCACCGCGGGGGCTCAGCCGAACGGCTCGCCAGGCCGTTGGCTATCGCCAGCTGTTGGCCCACCTCGAAGAGGGACTCGACCTCGAGGTCGCCGTTTCGACGGCGATCGCCCAGAGCCGCCGTCTGGCGCGCCGGCAGCGCTCGTGGTTTGAGCGCGACCCTCGTATCGAGTGGTTCGACGACCCCGCCGACGCCGCTCGACGGCTCACGGACGTGTTGAACGGCGCGGGCGGCGACGTGCGAGACTGGCTGGCGTGACGCTTCGCTTCTTGCAGAAATGGCACGGTGCCGGTAACGACTTCCTGGTGGAGGTGCTCGAGCACGGCACGGCGCCGTGGTGGGACGCTTCGCGAGTCCGCGCGGTCTGCCAGCGCTCGACCGGCGTTGGCGCCGACGGATTGCTGCTCGCCACCGTCGGCTCCGAGGTAACAATGGTGCTCTACAACGCGGACGGGAGTCGAGCCGAGATGTCGGGCAACGGCGCGCGATGTCTCGCCGCGGCCGTGCGGCGAGCCACGCGTGGTACGTGGCGCGAACTGGATCTGCACACCGACGCGGGCGTTCGCCACGTGAGCCTCACCGGTGACCGAGACGCGGGAACCGGCCTCGTCGACATGGGCGACGTAACCATTGGTCCGGGACCCGAGGGGACGCTCGGCTCGGCGGTCGTCGGCAATTCCCACCTCGTGGTGCTCGACGACTCGACGTGGACGGACGAGCTGCGAGCGCAGCGGGCGCACGAGTGGGCGAGCGCGTGGGGCGGCGCGAACGTTGAGTTCATAACGCCCGTCACGCGCGACCGGATTATGTTGCGGGTCTTCGAGCGCGGCGTGGGCTGGACGCTCGCGTGCGGCACCGGCAGTTGTGCGGTGGGTGCGGTCGCGCGCCACCACGGCCTGTGCGATGACGTGGTGACGGTTGCCAATCCGGGCGGCGATCTCGACGTGCGACTGGTTGGCCAACGCGCCACCCTCAGCGGGCCGTATCAATTCGTCGCCAACGTGGAATGGCTCGAGACGTGACCTACGTACCCACCTCGCTCATCGATCGAAGCTTTCGCGAACGTATCGTGCTGGTTGGCGTCCAGTTCCCGACCCTGCGCGCCGGCGACGTCGAGCGCCAGCTCGACGAGCTAGCGCTACTGGTTGACACGGCCGGAGCCGACGTCGTGGCTCGGGTGGTCCAACGACGAGACGCGCCCGATCCGGCGACGTTTCTTGGTTCGGGCAAAGTGCGTGAACTGGCCGAGATCTGCCTCGCGGTTGACGCGGACACCGTGGTGTTCGAGCACGCCCTATCGCCAGCCCAACAACGAAACCTCGAGAAACTGCTCGGCCGCACCGCGATTGACCGCACGGCGGTGATCCTCGACATCTTCGCGCAGAATGCGCGCACCCCCGAAGGCAAGGCGCAGGTCGAATTGGCCCTGCTGCAGTACCGGCTTCCCCGTCTTCGCCGCGCCGGGGGTTCGCTCTCTCAGCAAGCGGGCCGCATCGGAACGCGCGGACCGGGTGAAACCCAACTCGAAGTCGACCGGCGACGGCTGGTCCAACGGATTCACCGGATCAGGGCGGAACTGAAGGAGATCGATCGCACGCGCGGCGTCCAGCGCCAGGGACGCGACCGTGGTCGCCACCGAGAGGTGACCCTCGTGGGCTACACCAACGCCGGTAAGTCGTCGATGCTGAACGCGTTAACCGACGCCGGCGTCGCCGTCGAGGACCGACTCTTCGTGACACT
>JAKBCI010000121.1 GCA_021807965.1 Actinomycetes bacterium | reverse complement strand
GCCCAAACCAACGGTGCGCCCGTCGCCTACTACCAGTACCTGATCAGCGGGCGCTGGACGGTGCAGCCCATCAAGGGCCGACTGGTGTTCGTGATTCGCGGGCTGGCCCGTCACCACGCCTACATCGTGCGCGTTCGTGCGGTGAGCGTCGGTGGAGCATCGGGCGTATCCAACGCGGTGCGCGTGATCACGCAGTAGTTTGTCGACGATGGCCCCCGCCCGAAAGGCGGGGGCCATCGTTCGTTTACGCCTGGTTGCCGACTCGAACGGTCCGGTCGCGAAGCCGACCCAACAATGCGTCCTGGTCCCGGGGCCGCCGATCAGCACGGGCCAGTGTCTGGCGAATCGATCGCACCGGGGTGCGCAACGAGGCGGTGCCAACTGCGTGGGTCGGCGAAGCACCGATCGGTGGTGGGGCGGCGCGGGCTGTGTGCGGCGTTCGTCTGTCGAGTGAAGCACGCCGCCGTGACCGTTTCGCGAGCGTTCGACCACCGACGCCTTCGGGGTGGGGTGCCGGAACGAAACGACCAGTCAATGGCGCCGGAGGTCGTGGATGTTGTAGCCTCCCTGGTTGGATCAGTGAACGTGCCTATACTTCAGGTAGGGCTTATACGAGTGCGGGGAGGCCGCAGTGGGGCGTCGAATGGGTCAACGGTGGAGTCGCGTCTTGGCGGTGGCGGCGGTATTCGCTGGTGTCACGATGGTGGCGCCGGTGAGTGTGCAGGCGTCGACCGGCGGGTGGGGCGTGGTGCCCTTCCCAGCCTCGCCAGCCTACTACCAAGGGGACAACACGATCACGGTGGGCGCCGACGCGCTGGGCAACATCTACTACGTCCCGGCGGGAACGTGCAGCAATCCGAATCTTATGGCGAGACCAAATGTCGCTCGAGTCGCTCACGTGGTTCATGCCCTTGCTAACGTGAATATCAATTCGGGCTATTCCGGTGTCGGATGTGGGATTGAGCAGTACAACCCGAGTTCTGGCGCGATGTTGCAGTTGGCGCCGACCATGGATTTTCAATCCGCCTTGGACGTCGCGGTGGACCCGGCCGGCAATGTGTTCGTGCTCAACTCTGACGGCACGATCTATGAGATCTCAGGCGGCGTTGCCTTCACGTTCGAGTCGCTGGCGCAGGCACCAATGTTTGCGTCGACGTATTGTTACTACTACTACCAGTGCGGCGCACTGGGGCTCGCCGTGAATGCATCGGATCAAGTGTTTGTCACCGTCGATTCACCCGACGGCGCGGTGTACGAGGTCGCGTCGGCGGGTGCGACACCGGTTTCGCTGGCGACGGTCAACGACTACTTGAGCTCGATTGCGGTGGCGCCCAACGGCACCATCTACGCGACCTCCTACAACGGCCTCGGCAAGGTCTACCAACTCGCGCCGGGTGGCTCGCTCGTGTCCATCGGGACGGGGTGGAGCGAACCAGAGACAGTCACGGTCGATGCGGCAGGTAACGCGTACGTGGCCGACGAGGGCAACGGTGTTGTCACGGAGATCACGCCGGCTGGCGTGCAGTCAAATCTCCCGGTCGACCCCGCGGGTGTTGGCTCGAATCCTGACGAGATCATGTACGGCGGCGGCACGGTCTACCTCTGGGATGAGAGTGCGCCGAACCCGAACGTGCTCTATTCGTGGGGAACCGGCGCGGCACACGCCACGAACCTCAGTGCAACGTCGACTGCCATCGCGGTGAACGGCCGTGAGACGCAGTCGATCACGGCGACGTGGACCGGCGGCAGCGCGTCGTCCTATCGCTGCACCCTGCTCTACGGTTACAACGACCCAACCTCGTTCACGGTGCTGACAAGCACGCCGTCGTGCACGTTCAGCAATCTGGCCCTCGGAGTTGGCTGGGGCGTGTCGGTCGTGGCCCTCAGCAATGGCGTGGCGTCAGCGCCGTCGGTGGTCTTTACGTCCGCGGCCACCTTCACGATCACCTGCGTCTACCGGGGCCACGTCCTGCACCGCACCGGAATTGATCCGCGGTGCCCGACGCGGTGGCGCCAGCGGCTCTAAGTGGCGTCGGCTGGTCTAACCCCGCTGCACTGCGCCCGGCGCTGAGGATGTGCCGTCACGGCTCGTGGAGTGACGGCGGTACGCGCGACCGGTTGGGCCCTGGTCGCACGACTCACGGGCAGTTTCACCCAGAGACGCTTCGTGGGTAGTCGCTTCACGCGTCGTACCGGTGCACTCCCACGGCAGCGTTCGCGCGTTGCCGACGCCCTCACCCGCGGCGTACGACAGGGGTGGCAACCCCAGGCGGTGACCGATGTGACCGTTGTCAGCGGAACCCGTGACCCGGTCCCGCGGATGGGTCGTCGGGATGTGCGGCGCGTCGTCGCTGTGGTTTTGTCACGCGCCTCTGACTCAGGCGTGCGCCACGGGCTTGGCGCCAGCCCCGAATCGAGGCGAGCACTACCCCGGTAGTGCCAGCGAGCGGTCGGCCCAGTGCGTCCGGTCACCTCGCCAGGAGTACGGGCAGGTACGACGTCGTGGTCGTCCTCTCGGTTGGGTAGTTGTTCGGCCCTACCCGGACGACTCCTCGGTGCCAGCGACGAGCGCTCGGGCGCGAGACGCCGCACGCTCGGACCACGTGAGCCGGGGACCTGCATCGTGCCCACCCGGAGCTGTCACCACTGCATCGACTCGACGTCGCACGGAACGACTCGGGAGCGAGCGCACGGTCAAGCCACGAGGCGCACAGACCGCGATCGGCAAGGTCCCGCAGTGACGGGACACGCGGTAGCTGATCCGTCGGACGTTTCCTTCGCAGGGACACCAAGCGGTCCGTGGCCGCTCGAGGGGCGGCTCGTGACTGCCGCTACGCCCCCGCGATCGGGCTTACGATCATGCACAGCGTCATGTCGTCGTAGAGCTCGACGTACAGCACGCCCGCCGGTATCGGCCCGGCGATCGGCAAGGTGGCCGTCCCGTTGCCGTTGAGCGTTCCCGTGGCCAACTGGCGCCCGTCCCCAACCACGTAGACGGTGCTCGAATCGAAGCCGACGGCGACCTGCACGGTCACCGTCGTAGGCCCGGACCCGCTCACGGTCGTGGCCTGGGCGAGCCCCGTGTCGGCCGTGGCGTCAGCCTGGGCCGAGTCGTACGCCGTCGTTCCCGCGACTACGACCGTCCAGGCGAGGCCCGGGTAGGACGCCGGGTCCAGCGTCACGGTGCCATCGTGCGCCGTTGTTCCCGAGGCGATCAGCGTGTTGTTCGGCCCGACCACGTCGACCGTGGCCCCCGCCAGCGGGCCGCCGTTGAGTGTGAGCGCCACCGCGACCCTGGTGGGCCCGAGCCATGACGTGG
This sequence comes from Actinomycetes bacterium, assembly GCA_021807965.1. Next base: position 2,539 of record JAKBCI010000121.1, on the reverse strand, counting down.
TGAGCACCGAGTTCGTGCTGGTCGTCACCTGCAGCACGGGAACTGGCCCACCGTTGGCCACCGTGCTCGCCGCGGCGAACGGTTCATTCGCCGCCAGTGCCACGTGCAACACCCCCGTGCCGGCGTAGGTGAAGTGCGCCGTGCCCGTTGCGTCGGTTCGCAGCTGCCAGGTGAGCCCCGGCCCCGTGACGCGCAGCGTCGCCCCGCTGTCAGTCGCGCCCTTCGCGGCGACCTGGACGGTGTAGCTGGACCCACTCGAGCTGACCTCGAGCGCGGTCGGGATCGGCCCGTTGAGACACGCGTTCACCTTGGCGTCGTACAGCATCGCGAGGTAGTAGGTGGGTCCCGCGAAGACCGTCGGCGCCATAAGGTTGTCGATGCCGTTCTCGCAGAGGTCGGCCACCTCGCTGAATCCGTTGCCCGCGTACCACCCGCCCAAACCAATAGGGTCGGTCACCGCCTCTTCGAGTTCGTGGCTCATCGAATACCAGCGGAACGTGCCCGTCATGTCCGGGAACGCGACGGTGGTGCTGCACGACGAGTCGAGATTTGGCGCGTCGTAGGGGACGACCGCGTAGGACGCCCCCCACCCGTTGCCGAAGTTCACGGCGCTGTGGTACGCGCAGAAACCGGAGAGTCCGGGCACGATGATGCTCTGGCCCGTGCGTAGCAAGACAGTCGCGATGGCCTGGACCCCGTGGGAAACACGTCCTGGCATCACGGTGGCGAGCTCGTGGGAGATCTGGCTGTCATCGACGGTGCGTTCGGTGGCGAGCAGCGGGTCGTAGAACGTGAGCGTACCGCCGAAGCTCGCGCGGAACGTCTGGTCCTGTACCATGTACGCGTTGAACAGCGCACTGCGTGGACCCGTGAGTGTCGCCAGCACGGCGTTGCGTGCGCTCGGTCCCGTCGGCGCCCACGCCCCTGGCTCGAAGCCGCCGTTGGGTACCAGCGCGGTCCGCGAGGCGCTAAAGCGCACCAGGTAGACAATGGGGTGCGACAGAACGTAGCCCCCGTGATACGAGAAGGCCGGCCGTGGCGCGGGCGTCACGCACACAATGAGCTGACAGCCGCTCGCCGGGCTGAGCTGCACGGTAGAGAATCCGGCGGCCCCGGCGCCCGTCGCCGCGATCGCGCCAGTCGCCGCGACGAGCCCGGCCACGAGCCCCGCGCCCAGTCGCATCCAGGCGTGCAGAGCGCGTCTCATTCGAGTGGTCACGACGTGACTATTGTTCCGACGACCAGGACCACACGCCCCCATGGTACCGATGACGCGCCGCGCGGCCGCCACGTGCCTAGGTGCGCGATGCGAACGGGTGAGAATCTGACTCGTTCGTGGCCCGAGAGCGCGTACGATTCCTCCGTGAGCCAGTTCGTCATCGAGTTTCGCCAACGCGCGCGCCGCGGCGCGTCGGCGCCGATGTTCCTCTGGTCGGTCGTGATGGCGGTCGTGCTCGTCACCTACGAGGTCGAGCGCCACGGCCGCGGCGGCACGCTCGCCGTCGGTCTCATCGCGACGGCGCTCTTTGGAGCGGTGCTCGGCTGGCGTGGGCGCACCGGGCTTGCGGTCGTCGCGCCACTCTTCAGCTGGCTGGTCGCCTGGTTCCCGCTGGTGATCGCCTCGATGGTGCGCCACGGCGTGCTCGCGGGTCTGGTCATCGGGTTCGTGACGGTCACCGTCGGGTGGTTCGTGATCGGCGGACTCGAGCTCCTCGAGCTCGCGTTCGTCGCATCACTCGTCGCGCGACTGCGCGGGGGGTCGGGACCCGACGTGACGATCTTTGGGCCCGGCGACGGGCCGGTTCGCTAGAGCAACGCGCCCAATCGGCGTAGGTTCGCCCGCCAGATCGCCCGCAGGACCGGCGTGGCGAGTGCGGCGCCCAGAGGACCGCCGAGCCACCACGGGAAGTGGAGGGTCTCCTCCCAGGTGACCTCGGTGCCGGCCGGGTCAGCCACGAGCGTGAACTGCCCCGTTCCTCGCACGAGCCCACGGTGCTCGACACCCATCACCCGGTTGGGCGCCCAGCGCGTCACCGTCATGACGTCGGTCGTCGAAAAGGGCCCGACCGTGGTGCGCACGCGAAACGTGGTGCCGACGCCCTCGCGTTGGTCACCCTCGAAGTCGAGGGTGCGCGCGTCGGCCATCCAGGCGACGTGTCGCTCGATCACCCGTAGTTCGTTCCAGACGACGTGGGGTGACTCGGGGTAGTGCGCGCGCACCGTGATCGTCGTCACGCGAGTGCGCGCCAGTCCTCGAGCGGCGGCTGGCTGACGTCGGGGCCGAGGACCTGCAGACAGACGTGGTCGGCGCCGAGGGCGAGGTGCTCGGCGACGCGAGCGCGGACCTCGTCGCGGTCACCGTGCACGACCATCGCGTCACAGAGTCGTTCGGACCCGCCGCGCACGAAGTCCTCGTCGGCAAAGCCCAGGCGCTTCCAGTTGTTGCGGTAGTTCTCGAGGCCGGTGTAGAAGTCGAGGTGGGCGTGGGCGCGCTGCAAGAAGTCCTCGCGGCCGGCTACGAGGACGACGGCCTGCTCGA
>JAKBCI010000120.1 GCA_021807965.1 Actinomycetes bacterium | reverse complement strand
CGCCCGCGCGACGTCCTCGGGCGAGGAGACGTCGACGTCGACCGCGACGGCCTTGTCAGGGCCGCCGAGCTCGTCGGCCAACGCCGCCGCGCTCTCACGATTGAGGTCGGCGATCACGACGCACGCCCCCTCGGCGACGAAACGTCGCGCGGTCGCCGCGCCGATCCCCGAACCGCCACCGGTCACGAAGGCGACGCGCGTCGCGAGCGCCTTCGGTGGGGCCATGCGACGCAGCTTGTGCTCCTCGAGTTCCCAGTACTCGATGCGGAACTTCTCCTGCTCTGAGATCGGCTGGTAGACCGACACCGACTCCGCACCGCGCATGACGTTGATGGCGTTGACGTAGAACTCCCCCGCCACCCGGGCGGTCTGCTTGTCACGACCGAAACTGAACATCCCGACGCCGGGAACGAGCACGATCGCCGGATCGGCGCCGCGGATCGCCGGTGACTCGGGCGTCGCGTACCGCTCGTAGTAGGCGCGGTACTCGTCGCGGTACTCGTCGTGGAGCGGTCGGATCCGTAGTTCGAGCTCCTCGAGGGGGGCGTCACCGGGAAGGTCGACGATCAACGGACGCACCTTCGTGCGTAAGAAGTGATCGGGGCACGACGTTCCGCGCATTGCCAGCTCCACGAGCCGCTCGCGCGAGACGAAGTCCAGCACGACGTCATCATCGTTGTAGTGGCCCACTTGACGAACGTCGGTGCTGGCGAGACCGCGCAGGAGCGGGAAGAGCTCGGCGGCGCGACGGTGGCGCTGCTCGGCTGGCAGTGGTGCCCACGCCGCGACCACGCCGCCGAAGGCGTCGGGGCGTCCCCGCTCGGCCAAGAAGGCCTCCGCGGTGCGGATGATGTGCAGGGAACGCTGCTCACACTCGTCGCTCGTGTCACCCCACGCGGTGATCCCGTGCCCGCCGAGCACGCAGCCGATGGCCCGTGGGTTGGCGGCCTGGATGGCCGCGATGTCCAGCCCGAGCTGGAAGCCCGGTCGCCGCCACGGGACCCACACGACGGCGTCACCAAAGCACTCGCGCGTCAGTCGTTCGCCGTCGAGCGCCGTGGCGAGCGCGATCCCCGCGTCGGGGTGGAGGTGGTCGACGTGCGCGCACTCGACCAGTCCGTGCATCGCGGTGTCGATTGAGGGTGCCGCGCCACCGCGACCGTGGAGGCAGAAGTCGAAGGCGGCGACCATCTCATCCTCGCGGTCGACGCCCGGGTAGACCGCCACGAGCCGACGCAACCGGTCGAGCCGCAGCACCGCGAGGCCCGATTCGCTGAGCGTGCCGAGGTCGCCGCCCGAGCCCTTGACCCACATCACGTCGACGTCGTCACCGCTGGCCGGGTCGACGATCGTGGCCTTCGCGGACGTGTTGCCGCCGGCGTAGTTGGTGTTGCGGGGATCTGCCCCGAGTCGGTGCGAGCGCTCGATCAGGTCCGACACGACGGTGCGGGTCTTTGCGCTCTGCATCACGCACCCCATCCGGCACCGGCGCCCGAGAGGCGCTCGGTCTCGATGCGTTCCTGGTAGCCCGATCGCAGGTAGGCCCCGATCGGGTCGGGGTCGAGCCCCATGTCCTGACGCAACTCGGCGAGCAGCGGTCGGACGTCGGTGTTATAGGCGTCCATCAGCACGCCGTGTGCGGCGAGGACGTCACCGTCGGCCTGGGCGCGGGCCAGCGCGTCACGGTCCACGAGCAACGCCTTAGCTGCGGCCTCTTGCACGTTCATGACCGAACGGATCTGTCCAGGGATCTTGGCCTCGATGTTGTGACACTGGTCGAGCATGAAGGCGACCGACGACGTCTCGCGATGGGCACCCGCGGCGACGATCTCGTTCATGATGCGGAACAGCTGGAAGGGGTCGGCCGCGCCGACCATGAGGTCGTCGTCGGCGTAGAACCGACTGTTGAAGTGGAAGCCGCCCAGTCGACCGATCCGCAGCAGCCCCGCCACGATGAACTCGATGTTGGTGCCCGGTGCGTGGTGGCCGGTGTCGACAAGCACCTGGGCACGCTCACCGAGGGCCAGGCAGTGCACCAGCGACGTGCCCCAGTCGGGGACGTCCATGGTGTAGAAGGACGGCTCGAAGAGCTTGTACTCCACGAGCATCCGCATGGTCGCCGGCATCGCGTCGTACACCTCGCGCAGGGCGACGGCGAGACGGTCCTGGCGGGCGCGGCTGTCGTCCTGTCCGGGATAGTTCGTGCCGTCGGCGAACCAGAGCGAGAGAATCGTCGACCCGGTCTGGACCGCGACGTCCACGCACTCGAGCAGGTGGTCGGTGGCCTTGCGACGCACCGCCGGGTCGGGGTTGCAGACACTGCCCAGCCGGTACTGCTCCTCTTGGAAGACATTGGGGTTGATCGCGCCGATGAACAGTCCCAACTGCTTGGCGCTCAACTGCAGGTCCGCGTAGTCCTCGACACGGTCCCACGGGATATGCAGCGCGACCGAGGGCGCCACGCCCGTGAACCGATGCACTTGGGCCGCGTCCTCGAGCTTCTCGATCGGGTTGCGGGCCACGCCCGGTTGCGTGAAGACCTTGAACCGGGTGCCCGAGTTCCCGTACGCCCACGACGGCGTCTCGATCCTCAGCTGGCGGATCTCGTGCTTGACGTCTAGTTGTTCACTCATAGTTCTCCTTGCGCTCCTCAGTCGAGGTGAAATATCTCGCGTAGCGGTCGAATGCTCTCGTCGGGTGCGGCGTCGATGTCGCTAAAGAATTCAGCCATCGAAGCCTGCCACCGCGCGTTGACGTCGGTCCCAGCCATCGCCGCCTGGGCGGCGACGAAGTCGTCGGTCTCCAGGTAGCCGATCAAGGTGCCATCGGGTTTGACGAACAACGAATAGTTGCGCCAGCCGGCCTCGCTGAGCGCCTCACGCATCTCGGGCCAGACGGCTTCGTGTCGCGAGATGTACTCATCGAGGCGCTCGGGCCGAACGTGCAACTCGAAACAGACTCGTTCCACCGTCTCTCCAGTTCATCGAATCAGTCGTGCTGCGGGGCGCTGGTACGAGCCGCCCCGCAGCACGCGGTCAGGGAGGACCGATTCCTAGAAGTTGAACTTGCCGACGTTGGCCTTGGTGAAGACGTACGGCGCGCCGAGCGTGACCATGTTCGACGGGTCCGTCGAGCCCTTGGTCGGCCCGGTGATCTTCCACGACTTCGCCTCGGTGAGCTGCTTGGCCTTGGGCGGGATCCGGAACGACTGACCGACCTTGTTCACCACGACGCCGGACGCGAGGTCCATCGCCGCGAAGCCCGCGAGGTAGCCGAGGTCGTAGGGGTTCCACAACTCGAAGGCCTTCACGTTCGCGTTACCGGTGTAGGGCTTCATCTGCGACGGCAGCCCGAGTCCCGTGAGGATGATGTGCTTGTACTGCGAGTGGGTCGACAGGTACTGAGCGGCCGTCGAGATCCCCACCGTGGTCGGTGAGATGATGCCGGCAAGCTTCGGGTACTTGGCGAGCAAGCCCTGCAGCACGGTCAGCGCGGTCGTCGGGTCGTCGTTGCCGTAGACCGTCGAAACGAGCTTCATCTTCGGGAACTTCTTCAGCTCCACCTTCATGTAAGAGATCCAGGCGTTCTGGTTGGTCGCGGTGGCCGCAGCCGAGAGGATCGCGATCTGGCCCTTGCTGTGAATCTCACTGGCGAGCAGGGAGACCTCGGACGCGCCGATGGTCGCCGTGTTGGCCTGATTGATGAAGAGGTTGTGCGCGCAGTAGTTGTCCGAGTCAAATCCGACGATCTTGATGCCCGCGGCGTAGGCCTTGGCCAGCGTCGGGCACAGTGCGGACGGGTCGTTCGCCGCGATGACGATCGCCTTGGCCTTGGCCGCGATTGCCGCTTGGATCGCCGGCTCCTGGGCGGCGGCGGTGTCGACGGTCCCCGAGTTGACCACGCCGGTCCAACCCTGGGACGCCAGCGCGGCCTTCACCCCGTTGTCCGCGATGACTTCGTACGGATTCGTGGTGTCCTTCGGAATGATGTACACGACGCCCTTGGCCGCGATCTTGCCCGACGCACTGGCCGGCAGACTGGCCAGCCCACCGATGAGACTGAGGATCGACGCCGCGACGATGAGCCGCTGCGATGTCCCCCGCTTACTTGAACCGAACTTCATGTTCCCCCTTACAGCTTGGTCGTTGTTGGTACTGCACTGCGTCGAAGCGGTCTCCCGACGGTCGAGGCTTCACAGAAATTATCACAGAATGTCACAAGTTGTGTATCAGAATGTGACAAATCGCGGATCAAGTCGGTCCTGATCACGAGAGTCGGCTGTTCGAATCGGCCGTCACCGCACGACGCCGGGTCATCCGTGCTCGCAGCGCGCGGTACCCCCGGGCCGAGTTCGGCAACAGCACGCTCGCCAGTAGCAGGATGCCAAAGACCACGCTCTGGGACTGCGACGAGACGTTCTTGATCGTCAACACCTGATCGAAGGTCCCCACGGCGATCACCGAGAGGACGACACCGGGCATCGTGCCCTTGCCACCGAAGATCGAGATGCCGCCGAACAGCACGATCGCCACGACGTTGAGTTCCATTCCTAGGGCCGCGTCGTAGCGCGCCGTGTTCGTCTGGTAAGTGTAGAGTAGGCCCGTGAACGCGCAGATCAGTCCCGAGACCGTGTAGAGCAGGAACTTGATCCGCTTGACGCGCACGCCCGAGAAGAACGCCGCCTCTTGCTGCAGGCCGATCGAGACGATCGAGCGGCCGGTCGTCGTGAAGTGCAAGACGACGGTCGCGACGACGGCGAGCACGATGAAGATCCCGAACGTGTAGGAGAACGGAGTCCCGGGAATCGAGTTCGTCCCAATACCCGTCCAGGGCCCGTTGAAGTTCGAGACCTCGTTGGTCCCCAAGATCACCTCGGCGATCCCTCGGAACATCGTCAGGGTCCCGATGGTGACCGCGATCGACGGCAGACCCACCGCGGTGACCAGGTACCCGTTGAGCGCCCCGCCCACGGCGCCGATCACGAGAACGATGAGCACCGCCGCGATCACTGGGACGTGGTGCATGTAGAGGTAGCCGTAGGCCGAGCTCGCGAGGCCGAGCATCGCCGCCACCGAGAGGTCGATCTCGCCGGTCATGATGATGAACGTCTCGGGCAGGGCCATGATGGCGATGAGCCCGAAGTTGATCCCGGCGAAGAACACCGTGTCTCGCGAGAAGAAGTTGGTGGTCGTGGTCGCGCCGTAGTACAGCGAGTACCCGAGCAGCACGACGAGGGCTAGCTCCCAGCGCGCGAGCGAACGCCACGATCTTCGCGACGTCGTCACGGTGGTGTGGCCCGGGTCCGAGACCAGTTCGGCGGCGACCTCAGCCATTGCTCGCTCCCTTTAGTCGAAGGGCCAACGCCGCGCGGTTGCTCACGATGCGGTCGAAGGCGATAGTGATGAGGATCAGGGCACCCGCGAGCGCTTGATCCCAGAACGGCGACACGTTGACCACCACGAGTGACTGGTTGATCACCTGGAGCAGGATCGCGCCGAAGGCGGCGCCGATCGCCGTGCCGCTGCCCCCGAAGATCGCCACGCCACCGATCACGCACGAGGCGACTACGAGCAACTCGTAGCCCGTGCCGGCGGTCGCGTTCACGGTGGCGAACTCCGAGACGAACAGCACGCCGCCCAGCCCGGCGAGGGCGCCACTGAGGACGAACGCGCTCAGCACCCGTCGCGCGACGGGAACGCCCGCGAGGCGTGCGGCGTCCGGGTTCGACCCGATCGCGTAAAGCTCGCGACTCGATCGGAACGACCGCATCGCGTAGGCGGCGATGATGGCGATGCCCATGGCGATCACGAAAATCCACGGCACGCCCGCCACCGTCTCGAAGCCGATCTTCTGGAGCGACATCGGG
>JAKBCI010000119.1 GCA_021807965.1 Actinomycetes bacterium | reverse complement strand
CCATTGTGAACCTCCTGTCTCGTTGGGCTGCTCTTGAACCGTCGAATCACTTCGACAGCCCCATATTAGCACTCTCATGACGAGAGTGCTAACACATCACGGCGTCAGCGCTGGGCAGCCCACCCGACCGGCTTCGATCGTCGCCAGTCGAGACGCGGGACCCGGCGGTGGGCCACTCGGCCGTAAAAACCCGTAATAGCGACCGGTTGGGGTGCGGGCGAACCACGCGCCCCCCTGGTTCTGTGACGTGCGCAGACGCGCCCCGAACTGGCGGCGCGCGAGCGCGAGCGTTTCGCCGAGTCGCAGGCCACCCTCGACGAGGACGCCCGTTCGTGACGACGGGCCCAGCGAGTAGCCCGCGAAGCGACGGTGTTCGAAGAACGCCGTGAATCCACCCCACGAAGCGGCGGCGTCAACGCCACAGGTCGACAGGAACGGCGTTGGCGCCACGGCCCGGCTCGGCCTGCCCAACGCCGAATCAACGAACGACACGACGAACCGCTGCGCGCTCGCGAACGGCGCGCCGGCGATGCCGTGGTCGTTGAGGGTGATCGCCCGCGGTGACCCTGCAGCGATCGAAGCCACGAGAAGCGGTGCGAGCAGGCCACCCGCCACCCACCACCGTCGGGTTCGCACCGAATTCATCCGAGTACGGTACCCGCAACTCAGTCGCCCGCGTGGGCGCGCGCCACCTTGCCAACGGCATCGGCCACCGACTTGACGACGCTCGCGTTGAAGACGGTGGGCACGATGTAGTTAGCCGAGAGATCGTCGGAACTCACCGCGTCGGCGATGGCTCGACCAGCGGCGATCTCGATCTCCTCGGTGATGTGGGACGCGCCGGCGTCGAGGAGTCCGCGAAAGATCCCGGGGAAGGCGAGGACGTTGTTGATCTGGTTGGGCTCGTCGCTTCGTCCCGTCGCGACGATGGCCGCGTGACGTCGGGCGACCTGCGGGTCAATTTCGGGGTCGGGGTTAGCCAGCGCGAAGACGATGGAGTCCTTGGCCATCACGGTGAGCTGGTCTTCGGTGACGAGGTTTGGGCCCGAGACGCCAACGAAGACGTCGGCGTCGCGAAGCGCTTCGGTGAGGTCGCCGCGGCGACCGTCGCGGTTGCTGTTGGACGCGAGCCAGCGGCGATCCTCGTCGAGCGACGCGTCCTCGGGGTCCAAGATGCCGTGCCGATTCACGCCAATGATGTCGCCGACGCCCTCGGCCATCAGTAGTTTGGAGATCGCGACGCCCGCCGCGCCGACGCCGAGCATCGTGACGCGCACGTTCTTCATCTCTTTGCCGACGACGCGCAGTGCGTTGCGCAGGGCCGCGTAGACCACGACCGCCGTGCCGTGCTGGTCGTCGTGGAAGACTGGTATGTCGAGTAGCTCGCGGAGCCGGCGCTCGATCTCGAAGCAGCGCGGCGCCGCGATGTCCTCGAGATTGATCCCGCCGTAGACGGGAGCGATGCACTGGACGATCCGAACGATCTCGTCCACATCCTGGGTGGCTAGACAAACCGGCCACGCGTCGATGTCGGCGAAGCGCTTGAAGAGCAGGGCCTTGCCCTCCATCACCGGCAGCGCCGCTTCGGGACCGATGTTGCCTAGCCCGAGAACGGCCGATCCGTCGGTAACCACCGCGACGGTATTGCGCTTGATCGTGAGCTTGCGAGCCAGGCTGACGTCCTTCGCGATCGCGTTGGAGATGCGCGCGACGCCGGGGGTGTAGGCCATCGAGAGGTCGTCGCGCGTCTTGAGCGCGATCTTGGGCTTGACTTCGATGGTGCCACCGAGGTGCAAGAGGAACGTACGGTCACTGATCGCGTGCACGGTGGCTCCCGCCACCGACTCGACGGTGTCGCCGAGCACGGTGGCGTGGTCTTCGTTGCTGGCGTTGCAGGTGACGTCGACCACCATGTGCCCGTCGATCGGTTCGACAACGTCGAGCGCGGTCACCAACCCACCGGCGTTGGCGACGGCGGTCGCTATCGCGGGGATGGTTGAGGCGGCGTCAAGGATGACGCGCATGGTGATCGAGTACGAGGCGCTCGGCATGTTCATAGGGGGTTCACGACTTTCTCGCGGTGCGGATACGGCCGGTGACGTACTGTTCGCGGCACCGTCGACCATGCTAGGTCCATCGCGCTCTCGGTCTTGGGTGACCGAAGACCATTACTTCGAAGTAAGTTCAGGCACCGATGATACGAACCGGCCGACGGTAGAGCGTCGGCCGGCGAAAGCGCAGCACGGCGATCTGATCGCGGCGCCGGCTCACCTCGTCGAGGTCGAGGGTGGCCGTGACGACCTGCGGGTCGCTGCCAACCGATTCACCCAGGATCGTTCCCCACGGATCAACTACGAGCGCGTGGCCGTAGGTCGCGATGCCCTCGTCGGTGGTGCCGGCCTGGGTCGCCGCCACGACGAACGCGTGGTTCTCGATGGCCCGCGACCTGATGAGCACGTGCCAGTGGCTCGCGCCGGTCGAGGCGTTGAACGCGGCGGGCACGGCGAGCACCTCGGCGCCGGCGCCAACCAGGGCTCGGTAGAGCTCGGGAAAGCGGACGTCGAAGCAGACTGACAGCCCGACGCAGTATCGCTTCAAGCGCGCGACGACCAGTTCGTTGCCGCGAGCGAGGGCGTCAGACTCGCGGTGGGAGACTGCACCGGGAACGTCGACGTCGAAGAGGTGGGTCTTGCGGTAGGTGGCGACAATCGAGCCGTTGGGACCGATCAACAAGCTAGTGTAGTACAAATGTCGTCCTTCTCCGAGCTCGAGCATGCTGCCCAGGTGCAAGCTGATTCGTCGCCGTTTGGCCAGTGCGCTCATGCGGGCGGTCGTCGGACCAGGGATTGGCTCGGCGACGGCGTCAAAGCCGCGTGACGGCCCGAGATAGTTGAAGTACTCGGGCAGCTGTACGTACGTCGCGCCGAGTTCGCTCGCTCGTTCGACGAGTTCGATCGACTGCGCGAGGTTCGACTCGCGATTGGATCCCGAGTTCAGCTGTACGGCCCCGACGGTGAGCGTTCTCGGTTTCACGAGCCTCCTGTCCTGCTCGCAATCTACTGGTTCGATCGTTCCTTCGACATCAGGACTGGGTTCCCACGTGGCCGATCCACGTGACAACCTCGTGTCGGCGGTGGTGTCGTCGTGTCGCGGCGCGACGTTAGCCGGTCGACCACGCCAGTGAGACGACATTCGAGGGTGGCGCGAGTCCGTGCGACCAGCGGATCGAGCAATGCATCGAGCTTCGTGGGGCTCGTTCATCGGTCATCGGTAGATTGCTCAGACGGGAAAGCCGTCGAGCCGGGCGAGGACCATCAGCATGACTTCGTCAGCGCCACCGCCGATCGATGAGAGGCGCATATCGCGAAAGAAACGTGCCGTCCAGTTCTCCTCCATGTAACCGATGCCGCCGTGAAACTGCAGGCACAGATCGGCAACGTCTCGCGCCAGGCGTCCGGCGGTGAGCTTGGCCACCGTCGCCATGCGGGTGACGTCCTCGCCCGCCATGAGATCGCTGGCGCACTGGCGATTATGGCTCGTCAAGAGGTCGACGCGAGCCGACAGTTCGGCGAGGCGAAAGGCCACGTACTGCTTGGCGCCGAGGGGTTGTCCGAAGGCCGAGCGCTCGAGCAGGTAGTCGCGCGTTCGCTCGAGCGCGTAGCGACACTGTCCGGCGATGGTGTAGGCGGCGGTCAGCCGCTCGATCACGAACTGGCGCATCTGCTGCTCAAAGCCACGTCCCGGCGCGCCGATCGTGTTCGAGACTGGTACGCGCACGTTGTCCAAGACGAGCTCAGCGGTATCCGAGGACCGGTTGCCGAGCTTGTCGAGTTTGCGAGACACCGTGAAGCCGTCCGAGGCCGTTGGCACGATGATCTGTGAGAGCCCCCGGTACCCACCCTCGTCCGACGTCCGCGCGAGCAGGCAGATCCAGTCGGCCTGCACGCCGTTGGTGATGTAGAGCTTGCGACCGGTGATGACCCATTCGTCGCCGTCGCGCGTCGCGCGCGTCGTAATGGCCGCGACGTCAGATCCGGCGTCGGGTTCGGTGACCGCGATGGCCGCCACCGCGGTACCGGCGATCGCCGGGGCGAGGAAGCGCTGTTTCAACTCCGCGGTGCCGTAGCGCGCGAGCGCCGGCGTCGCCATATTCGTCTGCACCCCGATCGCCATCGCTACGCCCGCCGCGCCAATGCGCCCGTACTCTTCGCAGGCGACGAGCGTGAAGAGGTGATCGGCGCCTTCGCCACCGTCGGCCGGGTCGTACTCGAGTCCGAGCAGTCCGAACTCGGCGAGCCGAGGAAAGAGCTCGTGAGCGGGAAAGGCGCCGAGTCGCTCCCACTCGTCCACGCGGGGGTTGATTTCGCGTTCGACGAGCGAGCGCACCGTGGCGCGAAAGGCCTCGTGCTCGTCAGAGAAGCGCACGGCCGCAGCGTATCAGCGCGACCCGTGGCCACGAAGGTGCCTCACGTGGAACGCTCGGCCGCGCTACGTCGTCGACGAACTCGATCGACCGGTCCCTCGAGCTCGGTCGCCGTCTCGTCGCTCGACCCACGAGTTCGGCCACGCGCTACGAGAGGATCTCTGGGCGCCGCGGCTCGTGACTAGCCTACGAGTCGGCGGAAAATTTTCGACGAAGGGTGGCTGATGCCGTACGCATTCTCCGATCGCGGTCTGGAAGTACAAGAGTCAGTGCAGCGGTTCATCGAGCACGTCATCGAGCCGAACGAAGCGACCTACTACGCGCAACTGGCCGAGCTCGGCATCGACGGCTACCCACCAGTACTCGAACGCCTGAAGGCCCAGGCCCTGGAGCGGGGTCTCTGGAACCTCTTTCTGCCGCACCTGAACGTCGACAGTCCGGGCACCCCGCTCTCGAATCTCGACTACGCGCCGATCTCCGAGCAGCTCGGGCGATTCTCCTTCGCCTCAGAGGCACTGAACTGCAACGCGCCCGACACCGGCAACATGGAGATCCTTAACCTCTACGGCTCCGAGCGCGTCAAGGCCGAGTGGTTGGCCCCACTCCTCGCGGGCGAGATTCGCAGCGCCTTCTCCATGACCGAACCCGACGTCGCGTCGTCCGACGCGACCAACATCGGACTGTCGATCGAACGCGACGGCGACGAGTACGTGCTGAATGGTCGCAAGTGGTTCTCGAGCGGCGCGCGCTCGCCACGGTGCCAAGTGCTGATCGTGATGGGTAAGACCGATCCCGCGGGCCCACGGCACCGCCAGCAGTCGATGGTTGTCGTGCCTCGCGAGACGGCCGGCGTCGAGATCGGTATGGAACCCCACGTCTTTGGCTACGACGAGCGTGGTGGGCACCCCGAAGTCATCTACCGAGACGTTCGCATACCGGTTGACAACTTGCTCGGCGACGAGGGCGGCGGCTTCGCCATCGCGCAGGCCCGACTCGGTCCCGGCCGGATTCACCACTGCATGCGCACCATCGGCGTGGCCGAACGGGCACTGGAGTTGTTGGTGTCGCGCTCCCTCGAGCGCCACACGTTCGGTTCGAGCCTCGCTCACAAGGGCTTGATCCAGGACTGGATCGCCGAAGCGAGAATCGAGATCGATATGGCGCGCGAGTACGTCTTGCATACCGCGCACCTCATGGACACCGTTGGGAACAAGGGGGCCGCGGCGGAGATCTCGGGCATCAAGGTGGCGGTGCCGAATATGGCCCTGAAGGTGATCGACCGGGCGATTCAGGTTCACGGCGCAGCGGGGGTGACCCAGTTCACGCCACTCGCGCACATGTACGCGAGCGTGCGCACGCTGCGCATCGCCGACGGGCCCGACGAGGTCCACAAGATGACCATCGCGCGCCGCGAGATCCGTAAGCACAGTCGCGATTTCCACATCGGCGCGGGC
>JAKBCI010000118.1 GCA_021807965.1 Actinomycetes bacterium | reverse complement strand
CGGCTGTAGCTCAGCGGATAGAGCATCGGTCTTCGGAACCGAGGGTCGGGGGTTCGAATCCCTCCAGCCGCACCGAATCATCCGGGTCGATCGCCGCACTGCCCCGGGACAAGAGCGACGCGTAGTCGTGGGTGCTGTTCGCTGTGACCCGCCGTCGCCGCGACGTCGCTGTCGTCGTTGACATTCAATATCGCCCTAGGTATCGGGCGACGTGGCGAAGCGCCGAAGGGCGACCCCCGACCAGACGAGTTCGACGACCCCGAAGGGCCACGCGCCGGCGAGGAAGCCGTACACGCTCGAGAGCAGGCAACCGAGCGCGAACCACGCGATGAAACGCCGGCCCCGACGTTCGAGGGCGTACATCACCATCATGAAGGTCACGGCGCAGACGCCGTAGACGGTGACGCTCACGACGCCGACTCGTGCTTCATGACCGCGACGAACTCTCGCAGCGCGTAGTACACGAGCACGAAACCGGCGACCGGGTCGGCCCACCACCACCCCAGCGCGGCGTTGAGCACCAGACCGACGAGCACGGCGGTGGCGAGGATGCCGTCGACCAGGGTGACCTTGCCCTCGCTCACGAGCACGGGGTTGCCCAGGGCCCGGCCCGTTCGAGCCTTGCCCCAGGCGAGCGAGAACATCGCGAACGCCGTGAGCGCGGTCCACACGATGCCGGCGACGCTGTGGCCGGCGTGGTGTCGCACCGCGAGCACGACGGCACCCTGGACGAGTAGGTAGAGCGCGAGAAGGGCGAACGCGCCGGCGATGAGGCGCAGCGCCCGGCGCTGGCGCCGTTCGTCGACGCCGGTCAGCTCCCAGACGACCACGATCGACGCCCCGATCTCGATGAGCGAGTCCAGGCCGAACCCGGCCAGGGCGACCGACCGTGCGGTGATCGCCGTCCACGCGAGCACGACGAGTCCGACCACGTTCCAGGCGAGCGTCATGTACTCGAGGCGCAGCCCCCGTCGCAGCATCGGGGCGTAAGTCGTCACGGGTGCGAGTATCGCAGGTCGCCCGGGGAATCGGGACCGGCGACGATCCGAACCACTACTATCTATCTACGTGACTACGCAGATAGATAGAGAACCGAGTGACCGCCAGGTGGAGCTCGCCGCCGGCACGCTCAAGCTCCTCGCCGACGGCACGCGACTGCGCATCATCTGGGCGCTACTGCACGGTGAGCACTCGGTGAACGAGCTGGCGGCGCACCTGGGCGCGAATCCGGCGGGGGTCTCTCAGCACCTGGCGAAACTGCGGCTCGCGCGCCTCGTCACGATTCGCCGGGCGGGCAACCGGGTCTACTACGCGGTGCAGAGCCCGCACGTGCGCAAGCTCGCCGAGGAGGCGCTGTTCTACGGCGACCACCTCGCGGCCGGACCACTGACGCACGAGCACGGTGATGAGACCGGCTTGGACGCCGGGGTTGAACCCGGCGTGCGGGTGAGCGGGGGGCGCCGTGCACGGGCTCGGTGAGTGCCAGTCGGGCGAGCCGCTGCCGCCGGCCCAGGTCGCGAGGGAGACCGTCGACCGCGGCGACGCGAATCGGGCGATCGCCCTCTCGGCGGTCGGGCTGGGCGCCGCGGGACTGGTCGAACTCGCGATTGCGCTACTCGGCGGTTCCGTCGGACTGCTGAGCGACGCCCTGCATAATCTGGCCGACGTCAGCACGTCGCTGGTCGTCTTCATCGGACTGCGGGTCTCGAGACGGCCGGCGTCCAACTCGCACCCCTTCGGGTGGGAGCGCTCCGAGGACATCGCCGGCCTGGGCGTGGCGCTCGCGATCTGGGTCAGCGCGGCGTTCGCCGGGTACCTGAGCGTCCACAAGCTCTTCGTCCACGGCTCGACCACCGACGTCGGCTACGGCATAGCGGCGGCCGCGGTGGGCGTGGTCGCCAACCAGGTCGTCGCCCGGTACAAGGGACGGGTCGGAAGGCGCATCCAGTCGGCGACGCTCATCGCCGACGCCCAGCACTCATGGCTCGACGCGCTCTCCTCGGCTGGCGCCATGATCGGGCTCGTCGGTGTCGCGGTCGGCTGGTCGTGGGCCGACGCCGTCGCCGGGCTGCTCGTGACGGGCTTCATCTGTCGCGTCGGCTACGAGGTCACCAGCGATCTCGTCAAGCACTTGATGGACGCGGTTGAGCCGGGCGTCGTCGTGGCGGCCACCACGGCGGCAACCCAGGTCGAGGGGGTGGCGCACGCGCACGTCCGTGCTCGCTGGATGGGACGGACCCTCCTCGTCGAGGTCGAGGGCTTCGTCGCTCCCGCAACCACGATCGACGCCGCCGAGATCACGGGCCGAGCGGTGGAGGCGGCAGTGCGCGACGCCGTGCCCGAGGTTCGCGTCGTGCGCTGGACCGCGCGGTCCTTCGACTGACCCACGACAAGGTGCGCCGAGCGTCGTGACCTCGCTAGCTCGCTGTGCCGACCAGTTCGAAGTGCGTTCGATACGATTACCGCCGAGGCGGTGAGGAGTCGTCGCGTCGAGCGGCGCGGGGAAGCGCGAAGCGAATCGATGTCTACGATCGGGGGCGACGAATCGTTCATCGACTTTCTCGAGCGTCACCCCCTGACCTGGGAGCGGCTCTTGAACGTGCTGCCCGACGGCGTCGCCTTCATCGATGAGGGCGGGATCATCCGCCACGCGAACGGCGTGTTCACCGCCCTGACCGGGTACGACCTTGACGAACTCGTCGGGCGCCCGGTCGAGGACATCGTGCCGTCGGGTGCCCGGGCGAGCCACCCCCACCAGCGGCGTCGCTTCGTCGAGGGGGGGCGGGTCCGCACGATGGGTCGCCACCTCGACCTCGCGCTGCTGCGCCGCGACGGCAGCGAACTCGCCGTCGACATCGCGCTGGCGCCGATTTCGCTCGGCGGTCGCCCCTGGACCATCACGCTCGTGCGCGACGACAGCGCGGAGCGCTCAGCCTCGCACGCCCGCGGCGAGATCGAGCAGCGGTTTCGCCTGGCCTTCGAAGAGAACATGGCCCCGATGGTCTTCACCGACCTCGAGGACCGCTGCATCGCGGTCAACGACGCCTTCTGTTCGTTGGTGGGTCGCACTCGCGACGAGCTGTTCGCCGGCGACTCGTCGTTGTTCACCCACCCCGAGGACCTCGGGATCACCGAGTCGGTGCAACAACGACTGCTCGCCGGTGACGTCGAGCGGGTGCGCTACATCAAGCGCTACGTCAAGCCCGACGGTCGCGTCATCGTGGTCGAGATCTCC
The DNA here is from genome assembly GCA_021807965.1 of Actinomycetes bacterium. Next base: position 2,656 of record JAKBCI010000118.1, on the reverse strand, counting down.
AAGTCGACGGCTCGCAGCGAATCCGGGGAGATCTTGTACTTCGTGAACTCCGAGCGAGATATCACCGACGAGCTGGAACTCGCCGACCAGCTCGCGCACCAGGCGCTGCACGATCCGCTGACCGGACTGGCCAACCGGGCGCTGTTCGACGACCGATTGGCCCAGGCCTTCGAACGCGTCGAACGCTACGGCGGTTTCGGCGCGGTGCTACTCATCGACCTCGACGACTTCAAGGGGATCAACGACACGCGCGGCCACATCACGGGCGACGAGTTGCTCTCGGCGGTCGCGCAACGAATGCAGTCGATGACCCGGGCGTCGGACACCCTGTGCCGCTTCGGTGGAGACGAGTTCCTCTACCTCGCCGAGGGGCTGACGACGCAAAAGGAGGTCGAACAGGTCGCCGCGCGGCTGCTCGGGGCGTTCGACGATGCCTTCGCCCTGTCCGGGAACGTCGTCGAGCAGCGCGCGAGCATCGGCGTCGTGTCCTTCGACTCCGAGCGGGTCGAGCGCGCGACCCTGGTACGCGACGCGGACGTGGCGCTCTACGAGGCCAAACGCGAGGGTAAGAACCGCTACGTCGTCTTCGCGCCGTCGATGCACGAGCGCGCGGCCAGCCACTTCGAACTCGTGCGAGAGTTGCGCCACGCGCTCGCGACCGACGAGCTCGCGATGCACTACCAGCCCATCGTCGAGCTGTCGACGATGACGGTCGTCGGTTTCGAAGCGCTCATGCGCTGGCGCCACCCGATCCGAGGGCTCGTCTCGCCATCGGTCTTCATTCCACTGGCCGAGGAGTCGGGCCTGATCATCGAGCTCGGCGCCTTCGCGCTGCGCGAAGCGATCATGACCGCCGCGACCTGGGCGGCCGACGGGCCCTACCTCACGGTCAACCTCTCGGCGCGTCAGTTTCACGACCCCGACCTCGTCAGCGCCATCGAACGTGAACTCAAGTCGAGCGGGTTCACACCCAGTCGACTCATCATCGAGGTGACCGAGAGCGCCACGCTGAGCGACGTCGCCGAGACGCTGGGCGTGATCGAACGGCTCACGAACCTCGGGATCGGTATCGCCCTCGACGACTTCGGCACCGGGTACTCCTCGCTGCACTACCTCACCCTGGTCCACCCACGGATCATCAAGATCGACCAGTCGTTCGTCAGCCCGACCCACGTCGACGCCCGCACCCGCACGCTGCTGGAGACGATCGTGACGCTCGGCCAGAAACTCGACGTCGAGGTGCTCGCCGAGGGGATCGAGACCGATGAACAGCTCGATCACCTTCGTCGGCTGGGCTGTGACCTCGGACAGGGTTACCTGTTCTCGCCCGCCGTGAGCGGCGCCGAGGTGCCCGCGATGGCCGCACGGCACTTCGGGCACTGAGCCGCTACGGGGCCACCTCGACGCGATCGCGGCCGTTCTCCTTGGCCCGGTAGAGGGCGGCGTCGGCTCGCGCGAGCAACGACTCCAGGGTCTCGTTCAGGTGTCGAAGCGCCAGGCCGACGCTGACGGTGACGATCGGGAGATCGGGCGTGGACCGGGCGACGCGCTCACGGATCCGATCGGCCGCGTGGCGCGCGCTCGCGACGTCGACGTTGGAGAGCAGGACGAGGAACTCCTCACCGCCCAGCCGGAACGACGGATCACTCGGTCGCACGCTCTGGACGATCGCGTGCGCGATCCGTTGGAGTAGTAGGTCGCCCGCGGCGTGGCCGAAGGTGTCGTTGACCACCTTGAAGTGGTCGACGTCGACCATCAGCGCCGCCATCTGCGGGTCGAGGTTGCGGTCGTCGAAGGCCGCGAGCTGGTGGTAACTGTCGGACAGCGAGGCGCGGTTGCGCAGTCCGGTCAGCGGGTCGTAGATCGCGCGAGTGTGCCAGTCCGACAGCTCGAGGTCGGTCGTACGCCGAAGGATCTCGCGCTCGAGGCCGACCTCGACCAGCGAGATGATCTGGTTCAGCACCACGATCGTGGCGTCGCTCGGTACCCGGCGTTCGCGAAAGCCCCACACCATCGCGCCATCGATAGTCCCCGTCGTGGGCGAGCGCAGCGCGAGGATTAGGCGGTGGCCCGGCTCGATGGTCTCCCCGGCCAGCACGCTCGCCACGTCCGCCGGTGGGTCGTCGCGGTGTCCGGCGTAGTCGTCGCCGCGCTCGAAGCGGAACAGCACGCCGCTCGTGCCGGCCCACAGCTCGAAGTACTCGGCGCCGAGGGTCTTGACGGCGAGGCCCGCCAGGTACGCGGCGACGGTCGAGAAGTCGTGCTCCTTCACCATCGTGTTGATCACGCCGTGGATCGTCCGGTTCGCCGCGAAGAGGAAGGAGAGGCCCGGGTCGTCGGGGGTGAGCAGGAGTGCCCCGCAGTCGAGGTCGTCGAGGGCGTGAATCGCGTCGTCGACGAAGCCCTCGCCGATGACGCGCCCGTGCTGGGGCGCGATCAGGCGCGGCGCGACGGCGCGCACGGCGAGCAGCGCGTGGGCGAGGACGTCGCGACTCGCCACGGAGTACTCGTGGAAGCGCTGGATCGCGTCGATGTCCGCGGGCGTGTCGACGAAGAGTGACGGGCCGGGCTCGAAACTCCCAAAGAGGTCCGAGCTGAAGAGGATCTTGGACCGTTCGTCGAAGGTGGCGAAGGCACCGGCCGAGCGCAGGTAGGG
>JAKBCI010000117.1 GCA_021807965.1 Actinomycetes bacterium | reverse complement strand
GTACAAGCCATACATCGTGAAAATCGCGAACGGAGTTCCCGGAGCGACGGTCGTCACCTCATTCGCTGAGGGTGTCAAGTTGCTCAAGGAGGGAAAGGCCATTCGCTACATCGGACCTGGTGGGCCCACCAAATTTAACAAGTACAACAACTCAGCCGTGAACTTCCAACTTGACAAGTACGGACCCGGCGGATCGACGGTCCTCCTCGGTTCGGTACCGGCCGTGCAAGTCAATGCTGCGGCCAAGGCTGCCAAGTAAATCCACCGCTGTAGCAGGGACCCTAAGTCAACTGCGCGAGAGCGCGAGCGCCGGAGTGAAAAGACGATTATGAATCTCTATCTCGAGAGTATCGGATTCGGCTTCATCACCGCATCGGTGCTCGCGCTCTCCGCAGTTGGCTTCACCATGCAGTTCGCAATCACGAATGTGCTCAACCTGTCTTTTTCGGGTGCGATGATCAGTTCGGCCTATATCGCGTACGGCTTCAACCGATTAGGCCTCAATATTTGGTTATGCCTCGTGCTCGCGGCGTTGTACGGCGCGGTGCTGTCATACCTGTTGAACCAGTTCGTCTTTCGACCATTCCAACGCCGCAACGCGGGCGTGGTAGGTATGGTGATCGTCACGTTGGCGTGTGGCCTCATTCTTCAAAACAGCACGCTCGCGCTCGGCGGTCCCGACAACGTCTCGTACGTCTTGAACAATGGACCCACTATTAACCTCGGCCCCTTCGTGTTCACCGCGCTGCAGCTCGCCATCATCGCACTCGCGATTGCCGTGATGGCGGGAATTCACACGTTGCTGAAATTCACCCGTTTGGGCAAATCCATGCGCGCTACCGCTGCGAATGTGTCATTGGCCAAAGCATCGGGAATCCGCACTGAGCGGGTGATCGCTACTACGTGGCTAATCACGGGGGGACTGTGCGGCATCGCCGGGACGGTGTTCGGGATGAACTCGGGTTCCTTCGGGGCGAGCAGCATCGCGCTCTTTCTCGTGGTGATTATCGCCGCCGCAGTGGTGGGCGGTGTCGGAAGGCCCTACGGGGCGATGGTCGGAGCGTTACTCATCGGCGTCGTGATGGAGTTCAGTGCCACCGTTGTCACCTCGGACTACAAGGAAGCGGTGGCGTTCATCATTCTGCTGCTCGTGTTGGCGCTGCGGCCAGACGGCATTCTCACGCGATCGGCAAGGAGCTAACGAGATGTCAAGCGGTGAGATCTACTATTTGACGACGATTTTGACTTATGGGGCTGTCGACATGATGGCGTGCCTCGGGTTGAACCTCCAATTCGGCGTGGCGGGGATCACGAATTTCGGTTTCATCATCTACGAGGCTTTCGGTGCGTACACCGCCGCCGTTCTTTCTATGCCGGGGGACAGTTCCAACGGAGGCTTTCAGATCTACATCGGTGGGTTGCATCTACCATTTCCTCTACCGTGGATCGGCGCGGCGATTGTGGGCGGACTCATCGCCATCCCCACCGGTCTCGTGGTACGGCGCAGTCTCCGACCGGACTTCGCCGCCGTGGCGATGCTCGTGACCGCGGTGTTTTTGAATACCTTTGTCAACAACTTCCGCAACCTATTCAACGGTGCGGCGGGGATTGCTCTCGTACCCTCGCCGCTCAGTGGACTTTTCAACTCGCAGTCGGAGAGCTACCAGATTTACTACACACTCTTCGCGTTGCTGTGCGTGGGCCTCGTCTACCTCGTGGTACGACTGATCACGGAATCGCCCTACGGTCGTTCACTTCGGGCGATGCGCGACGACGAGTTGACGACCGGCTCGATTGGCAAGGACACCAGCCGGATGAGGATGACGATCCTTGTCGTCGGCGGGGCGATTGGCGGACTCAGCGGCGCCATCCTGGTCGGGTTTATCAACCTGTGGGCCCCGTCCGCTTGGACGTACCCCGAGACAATAATTCTCATTGCCGCGATTATCGTGGGGGGTCGCGCCAATCACGTTGGCGCGATGTTCGGAGCCTTACTGGTGCCCGTGGGCTTTCTCGAGGTCACTCGGTATATACCGCCATTTGGCCCCCCGGGCCTCGTCCCGGCGATGGAGTGGGTGGTGACCGGGCTATTGATTCTCCTCTTCCTCTGGGTGCGCCCACAGGGGGTGTTCCCGGAGCGCCGGCGACGCCTCTCAAGGCTGATGTCGAAACCATTGGCCGCGACCGCGGATACGGTGGCTGCCGGGCCCACCGTGGGGAGTCCAGTTAATGATGACTGACGATGTCGCAAATGTCGCCCAGCCGTCCGGACCGAACGGCGGGCCAGCCCTCTTGTGGACGGAGGGGCTCGAGCGCGATTTTGGTGGTGTGAAGGCGGTCGGCGGCGTCTCAATCGCGATGCACGAGGGGAGAATCACGGGTCTGATCGGTCCGAACGGCGCGGGGAAGTCGACGACTCTCGCCATGTTGGCCGGGACCACGCCGCCGAGTGCTGGCCGGATCTTCTTTGATGGCCGAGAGGTGACGCACTTACGGGCGTTCGAGCGGGCCCAGATGGGTCTGATCCGCACCTTCCAACTTTCGAGCGAGTTCAAGCAGCTCACCGTATTGGAGAACCTGGTGGTGGCGGTGCCCGGCAATCCGGGGGACTCGCTCGCGGGCGCCCTCTTTCGCCGCTCGCGATTTAAGAAGTTCGAGCGTGAGGCACTCGATTACGCCGGCGAGTTGTTGGAGAGGTTTCGTCTCACCCAGTACGCCGACACCTATGCCGGTGCGCTCAGTGGCGGACAGCGGCGCCTCGTGGAGATCATGCGCGCGCTGATGGCCCGTCCGCGCATGCTGCTACTGGATGAGCCGATGGCTGGTGTGCACCCACGTCTCGCCATCGAGATTGGCGAACACCTGCTCAACCTCAAACAGGAGGGCCTAAGTATCGTGATGGTCGAACACGAGTTGAGAATTGTCGACCGATTCTGTGATCCCGTGATCGTCCTCGCAGAAGGCAAGGTCCTCTCACAGGGGACCATGACCGAACTTCGGGGTCGTCAGGACGTGGTCGACGCCTACTTGATTGGATGACAGTGAGACCTGAGATTATTTTCTCCGCGAACGAAGTGACCGCGGGCTACGGCGGAGCGCCGATCATCAATGACGTGTCGTTACAAGTGGGCGACAAAGAGATTGTCTGCGTCGTGGGACCGAACGGCTCGGGTAAGAGTACGTTACTCAAAAGCCTCGTCGGGGTCCTAAAGGTCATGAGTGGAACGGTGAGCTTCGGTGATACCGCCATCACCAATTGGGCCACCGAGGAGATTGCCCGCCTTGGAATTGGTTACGTGCCGCAGGTGGACGACGTCTTCGGTCCGTTGACGGTGCGCGAAAACTTGGAGATGGGTGGTTATCTCCTCGCACCGCGAGACGTCAACGGCCGCATGGACGAGGTCATCCAGCTCTTCCCTCAACTAGGGAACATGATGAGTCGGCGCGCCGACCGATTAAGTGGTGGAGAACGCAAGATGCTCGCGATGAGTCGCGTGCTGATGCTCCAGCCGAAGTTGTTCGTCCTCGACGAACCCACGGCCAACCTCGCGCCCCTCATCGCGGAACAGTTGTTGAACGAGCACGTGACGAGCCTCGTCAGCACCGGGGCGGCGGTCCTGCTCGTCGAGCAGCGCGCCCGTACCGCCGTCGCGATCTCGGACTGGACCTACGTGATGGGTGGCGGGCATTGTACGATGGACGCTTCGTCGCCCGAGATGGAGGCCCGCCCAGATTTCGTGGACTCCTTCCTCGGCGGGGTGCCGGCTTCCGAAAGATGACCGGAGATCACGAGTTCGATTCCGGAACTACGTCAACGCTGGACTCGTCGCCTCTTCACGAGGCGGCGATCGCGTTACACGAGCGCGTCATAGTTGTCGAGGGGCACCGGGACTGCTACGAACAGATTTACTGGACGAACCGGGGGGAGACGAACCCGGTGAGGGACCGACTCGCCGAACGTTTGCAGCAAGGTGCCGTCGACGTCGTGATCTACGCCGTCGGTGGGGACACGATTGCCCACTCCGACGGCCGAGATAAGAAACTCTTGGTGACACTCGAAACCATGGAGGGACTCCGTCGTTCGATCCTCGAGATGACGCCGCCCGCCGAACTCCTGCTGCGCTCCAGTGATGTGCCGGCGGTTCCTGACGGCAAAGTGCGCTTCGTCCTGCACCTCGAGGGGGGCGCGCCCCTCGAGGGAAGTCTTGGGGCGTTGGAGGCGCTCTACCGACTCGGCTTGCGATCGATGCAGCCCACCTGGAACATCCGCAACGAGTTGGGAGATGGCGTTCACGAGCGAGAGAGCGCCGGAGGGCTCACGCGTTTTGGCGTGCAGGTCGTGCGACGGATGATTGAGTTGGGCATGCTGATAGACCTCGCGCACATGTCAGAGACAACCTTCTGGCACGTGGCCCGAGTCGTCGACGGACCCTTTGCCGTCACCCACGCGAACGCGCGCACGATCTGGGACCACCCGAGAAACTTGACCGACGACCAACTGAAGGCAGTGGCGGAGCGCGGGGGTGTGATCGGACTTCACACGCTCCCCAACTTCGTCGGTCCCACCGGGGCGACGCTGGACCACTTGGTGGATCACGCCGCACACATTGCCGAACTGGTTGGGGTGGCGCACCTAGGATTCGGAGGCGATTTCGTGTCGTGCGACGGTCCCCGACCGCCACGTGAGGCGCTGTTTCATGACTCGCGACACCCACCGATCCTGCCCGGCTTGGCCGAAGCCCATGAGTTGCACTCCCTGACGGCGGCGTTGCTAGCCCGGGGCTTCTCGACGACCGAGTGCGCAGCAATTCTCGGCGGCAACTTCGTTCGCCTGCTGCGCGAGGTACTGCATGAGTGAAGTGCGATGCGAGTTCGTTAGAAAGCAACCAAGTGAAAGGACACCACCATGGTGAGTCCCGTCGTTGATGTACATGGGCATCTCATGCCCGATGAGGTGTTCGACCACGTACCGGCTCCGATTGAGGTCGCCACACGCAACGACGACAAGGCGCTCGTGGTTGACGGCGTGCGCGGGCGCTTTACTCCGGCCACTTTGCGCGACGCAAAAGGTCGCTCGCGCGAACAGGCCGCCCACGGGGTGGACATCAGCATCGTCGGTCCTTGGATCGATCAAGTTAAGGCGGCGCAGTCGACGCCCTTACAGGTGCAATGGTGCCGTACGCTGAGCGACGCGCTTCGCGCGGCCGCGGAGGCGGATCCGGCCCTTCGTTTCCTTGCCGCCCTACCCGACCTTGATGGAGGTGCGGCCGCGGAGGAACTCGAGCGAGCGGTCGCCGGTGGCGCAGTCGGTGGGCTCCTGGCCGCTTTGCCGCAGCGGGACGGCCTGAACGCCCCGCACTTCGACTTGCTGTGGGCGATGGCGGAGCGCCTAGACGTGCCCATTATCTTGCACCCCGGTTACTTCCAACCACCGGACAACATGCGGGACTACTACCTCGCCAATTCGGTGGGCAACCCCTTCGAAACGACCCTGGCGGTTGGCCGACTCATTGGAGCGGACGTGCCGGGCCGCTACCCGGACCTCAAATTGGTTCTGTGTCACGGAGGTGGTTACTTCCCCTACCAGTACGGAAGAATGGACGCCGCCTTCACCCGCTGGCCGGCGAACCAGGGGACGTCCCGCCGACTCCCGAGCGATCTTTTGAAGTGGTTCTGGTACGACACGGTGCTGTACACGGGAGCGCCGGCAAAGTACTTGCTTGATTTGGTTGGCACCGACCGGATTGTCGCGGGAACCGACTGCCCATTCATGATGGCCGATTACACGGCCTTCGATGCACCGGAATCCTTGGGGCTGAATGTTTCCGAACGTGAGGCGGTGCTCGGTGGGAACGCGATGACTCTTTTCCGACTCACGAGTCCCTAGTTCTCACCACGTGCGGGAGTCGCGTGGTGAGAACCTCGTGTC
>JAKBCI010000116.1 GCA_021807965.1 Actinomycetes bacterium | reverse complement strand
ACTGGAGCGTGACGGTTGGGTACAGGTCCGACATAGGGGAGCCACCGGCACTGCCACCATCCGACGAAGCCCGGGACGCTGACGGTGCCCGGCGCGATGGGAGACGATCTGCACCGGGAGCTCCTCGGTAGCATCATGAGGCAGGCGGGATTAGAGGGGAGGAAGCGATGATTGAGGATGTGGTTGTCATTGAGCGCTCTTTGAACAACTACGGAGCGTGGGTCCCCGATCTCGAAGGATGTGTCTCAACCGGTAAAACGATCGAGGAGGTCAAGGAGAACATTGCCGGGGCCATTCAAATGCACATTGAGCTAATGCGTGAACATGGCGAAGTTGTCCCGCCCCCAACTGCACAGGTGGCGGTGGTGCAAGTTGCCTCATAGTCAGAGCCACTGACATCAGGGTTTGCCACACAAACGCGCACAGGTACCTGATCGAGGGCTGAAATTCCTCCGACCGTTGTGTCGCGGTGAAGGTACGTGAAATCATCCGCGAACTCGAAAGTGAAGGCTGGTTTCTCAGTCGCCAACGAGGAAGTCATCGTCAGTTTCATCACCCCACCAAGGAGGGTTGCGTCACTGTCCCTGGAGCGTTGGGTGACGACGTGTCAAAAATGACCCTCGCTAGCATCGTGAGGCAGGCCAGACTGAAAAGGAAGCCCAGATGACCGAGTACACAATCGTTATCGAGGACGCTGGTTCCAACTTCAGCGCGTACGTCTTGGGACTCGACGGCTGCATCGCGACCGGACACACCGTTGAGGAAGTCGAAGAAAACATGCGCGAGGCGATCGAGTTTCACCTTGAGGGTATGCGGCTTCACGGCGACCAACTCCCTTCGCATATGCCGATCGTAAAGACGGTCCAGGTTGCTTCTTAAATTCATTTGAATTCTGCCAGGGCGCGATAGAGGGCGATAGAGGAATGTCTGTCGTATATGGCTTTGTGGCAAGCTCCGTCGGTGAAGGAGTGCGGGACGTGCCACATTCGGTACCGGTAGTGCACGGGTCAACGACTCCGAACTATCACTGGTTCGGATCACACCAGCCCATGCTCACCGCCACGAGGCGGTAGACCACGCTCTGGCATAGTTCACCATCTCCAACGTGGGCGGAATCATTGTGGCCGTCGCTGGAATCCACCGTGAGGTCGCACTGGGGTGACGATAGCCTGTGGCGTGTCGATCCTGACTCGTCAACTCATCACCACCTTCCAGTCTTCACTTCGATCGCCCGTACCATTCCCTCGAGTCACCTTGACGGGCGGCGGGTCCTTGCCATCCGTGTTCGCCGTTAGCGATATGGCGCAAGCATCAATTGCCGTGGCCGGTGCAGCGTTGGCGGCGTACGTCGCGTTGAACTCGGGAGACCCTGCGCCCGACGTGACCGTCGATCGAGATTTGGCGTCCGCGTGGTTTGCGGGGTCGCTTCGACCTCAGGGCTGGAATTTAGCACCGGCGTGGGACGCCGTGGCCGGCGATTACGCATGTAGCGATGGCTGGATCAGGCTCCATACCAACGCGGTGCGTCATCGAGACGCGGCACTGGCTGTTCTTGGAGTCCCCGGAGACCGAACCGCCGTCGGCGCCGCGGTGGGCACGTGGTCCGCGCAAGAATTGGAGGCGGCGATCGTCGCGTCGGGCGGCGCCGCGGCGGCGATGCGGAGCATTGTCGAGTGGCGCGAGCACCCACAGGGTCGAGCCGTTGCTTCTGAACCGCTGATCTGGTTTGAAGCGACATCAGTAGGCGAACGTCGCGACGAGTCGCTTCCAACGAGTGGACGTCCGCTTGAGGGGCTGCGAGTACTCGACCTTACTCGAGTACTCGCGGGTCCAGTCGCGACCAGACTGCTCGCCGGGTGGGGCGCTGAGGTGCTGCGAATCGATCCGCCCGACTGGGACGAGCCCGCGCTGGCTCCGGAGGTGACGATGGGCAAGCGTTGTTCGCGGCTCGACCTTCGTACGGCGGCGGGAAAAGCTACGTTTATCGAACTACTCCGCTCGGCGGACGTTTTGGTGCACGGGTATCGACCAGGCGCCCTCGACGCACTGGGACTGGGCGAGGATGTTCGTGACGAGGCTCGCCGTGGGCTTGTCGACGTGAGTCTCGACGCCTACGGTTGGACTGGACCGTGGCGGCAACGTCGAGGCTTTGACAGCCTGGTTCAGATGAGCTCGGGCATTGCCGATGCCGGCCGTGTCGCGAGTGGAGGTGACCGACCAACGCCGCTACCCGTACAAGCGCTCGACCATGCATCGGGTTACCTGTTAGCCGCAGCCGCGATCACTGGTCTCGCGCGGCGCCGGATTGACGGCACCGGCAGCCGATGGCGCACGTCACTGGCGCGAGTGGCGGACGTGCTCATCGAGGCGGGACCACGGTGGATACCTGATGAACTGCATGGCGCGCCCGTCATTCCTGAACCAACTGGTCCGATTGAGCGAACGGCGTGGGGTAACGCGTTGCGTATCCAGGCTCCGCTAATCGTGCAAGGGTCCCCTCTTCAGTGGACGCTGCCCGCCCGCCCTCTGGGCTCAGATAGTCCGCAGTGGATTAGCGCCGACCCGGCGTGAGTAGTCCGGCCACGGGGCCCTTTCTCTTGTTCGAGACGCGTGCGAGACTCGTGGAGTGTCACTGGGCGCCCGCGATGACGACGTGTTGCTCGAGCAGATCAACTACTACCGAGCTCGTGCCAACGAGTACGACGACTGGTTTTGGCGTCGCGGGCGCTACGACCGGGGTCAGGACGCGACGCGACGATGGTTTGAACAGCTGGGGGAGGTTCGTGCCGCGCTCCGTGCCGCGCCCCTTGACGGGAAGAACATTCTGGAGCTCGCTCCCGGCACCGGACTCTGGACCCGTGAGCTGAGCGCTCGAGCCGCTCACCTCACAGCGGTAGATGCGTCGAGCGAGATGATCGCGATCAATCGTGAGCGGTTAGGCGAACGGGTCGAGAAGGTCACCTACATTGAGGCGGACCTGTTCCAGTGGCGACCCACACAAGAATTTGATGCGATCATCTTCTGCTTCTGGATTAGCCATATTCCGACGAGACTCATCGACGACTTCCTCTCGAACGTGGCGACCATGCTCGTTCCCGGCGGGACGGTGTTCTTCGTCGACTCGCGCAGGGAGCAGCGCAGTACTGCGGTGGATCACGAGCTTCCCTCGCGAGATGAAGAAGTGATGACTCGCCGACTCGATGATGGCCGCGAGTTCACCATCGTCAAGAATTTCTGGCCGGCTTCGGTATTGGAGGAGACGTGTCGGCGAGCTGGACTCGACGTGCGGGTGTTCGAGACGGCTGACTTCTTTCAATTCGCTATCGGAACTCGACGGTAGGCGCCACGGCCAGTGCATTAGGTCAAGATCGGCCCACCTCAAGTCGTGACGCTCGGCGAAGCGAGGCATCAGCGTCGTCGGCGGTTGTCGCGTCGGTGCGCCACCAACGTGACGGAACCATCAAACCGTCGCCCATGTCACGTGATTCATGATGGCGGGTGGGCCAGTCGTGGCCCGAGTCGTCGACACTCGTAAAGCCCACCTGGATGTTCGAGCCGTCAGGCGCCACGTCGTGCACGACGGTCGCGACGAAGAGTACATTGGACCGTCGTGTACCTTGAACCGATGTCCGCCAGTGATATTCAGGCCTGGCTCGCTGTCGTGTGGGCGAACTACTTCGACGACATGGTCGCTGCGGGCATTACGCCGGACTACGCCAGGGCCAACATTGAACAGCACCGGTCAAGTCTGTTCGCCGACGGCATCCCCAACGAACAGCAGCGCTTTTTCAACCTCGTAGACGGCGAGGAGCGTGTCGGGGAACTGTGGCTCGCTCGCCAGGGTGACGATTCGCGTGAGTGGTTCATCTTCAACATCGACGTTGCGCAATCGCACCGAGGCCGGGGTCTCGGCCGCGCCGCGATGCTGGCCGCCGAAGACTACGTGCGAAGCCACAGTGGCACGAAACTGAGCCTGAACGTGTTTGGCCCCAACGCGATCGCGCGACGCCTGTACGAGTCCTTGGATTACCGCACGATCTCCGTAGGTATGTCCAAGGATCTCGTCGTGGGGACCTAATCGTCAGTGATCCGTTGCGCATCGAGTCGTGTGGGGTTCGCTACGCCCACTGATAGCGGTTCGATGGGACAGAAACCGCGAACGACCCGCGGGTTTCCGTCGGTTTTCGATGTTCGGCTCTCGCGACTTGAGCCCGAGCGAGTTCGTAGCGCACGTAGCCGTGTTGGTCGGGTCGTCGCGTCGTGCGCCAACGCCGATGTACGTCCCAGCCGACGACGTGGGAGACAAGGCCGCACTAGTTTGCTCGACTGGGCGCTGCCCGCGCGTCGCCGTGTCGGGGCGTTCGCGCGTTGTGCTAATCACTGAAACGTAGGCGAGGCCCGTCGGGAACGAGTTGACCGCAGCGCTCGCGGCTCGTGGTGCTTGACCAGTCGCGAGCGACGCTCGTGGATCACGGTCGCCACGGTAGCTGTGCTGGCGCTGGTCACGACGCCCGCGAGAGCAGTTCGCGCCGTCGACGTTGACGCGCGGACACACGTCAGTGGGCGTCACGTGGCGAGGTACGACGGGCGGCTGAGCGGGTCACGGCGGTGAGCCCTTCTGGCTCCGCAACACGGGCCGGGCGGCCTGCGTCGTGACGGGTTACCCAGCTATCTCGTACACCGCGCCAGCGCCGAGTAGCCCCGTGCGAGTGCACGATTCGTCTGGTTATGAGAACCAGGGTTCGCAACGGTACGGTGCGCGCCGCGTACTACGCATTCGCTTGGCGCCGCGCGCGGTGGCGTCACTCTGGCTGTTGGGAGAGGACATCATGGGACCGTGCCTCGCGTCGACCGACGTGTTGGTTGAGGTTACCCATTTGACCGGGCTCGCCACGTTCCACGTACCCGTCGGCTACGCCACGCGGCCCTGTTGCGGTGGGGGTCTAACGGCGAACGCCATTGCTCTCGGACCGTCGGGCAGCAATCCGTCTCATTTGTTGCGCATCGAAATCCTGCACTGATGTCACGAACTCGTGTGACCACTCGTAGGGGACTCGCGGTGTGCCGGTAGGATGATGGAGTGATCGTCTGTGTTCCGGTGACCCCCGATGAGTTGGTGGACCCCCGATGGGGCCGGGCCGATCGCGTAGCGGTGGTCGAGGTTGTTGATGGCCAGATCGTGCAGTGGCGCGACGTCGATGTCTCGTGGGATGAGCTGCACGACGCCGGATCGTCGGCTCGCCACCACGCGCGAATTGCGCGTTTCCTGCGCGAGCATCACGTCGATACCGTGGTCGCCCACCACGTCGGCGATGGCATGATTCGCATGATGGACACGATGGGATTGACCCTGCACCTCGAGGCGAGTGGCGCCGCCCGCGCCGCCGTCCTTCGTGCCGTGGCCAACTGAGCTGAAGAACACCGAACCGAGGCCGCGCGACCATCGCCGTCAGGCGAGGTCGACCGGTCGCACCCGATGTCACGGTACCGCGTTGGACGGTTGAAAAATAAGTTTCAGATGCCTCGTCGTCGAGACGAAACCATCAGAAATTTCTATTCGTGCGCCCACGTGATGAGGAGTTACCCACAGGTAGTGCAATCGGATGCGGTCTGCGTACCTGAGAGTGACCAGTGTCGAAACCCCAAGTCTGGTACGAATCGTGGGGATTTGCACCGTCGCGCGCTTGACACGTGTCGACCTATTTGATAGAAACTCTCAATCTCGTTACGTCGTAGTGGCGGCGCAAGGCGAACACTCGGGGGGAGTGGCGTGACGCTTTTCTGGTTATCGGTCGGCTTCGGGTTCGTCACGGCCTCGGTGCTGACGATCTCGGCGGTCGGCCTCAGCTTGCAGTTCGGCATCACGAACTACATCAACTTCGCCTACGGCGACTTCATGGCGCTCGGCGCGTACTTCACCTACGTGCTGAACGCCG
>JAKBCI010000115.1 GCA_021807965.1 Actinomycetes bacterium | reverse complement strand
CCAAATGGGGAGGTTGCGGTGACCACGGAATGGATGGCGGACGGTAAGTGTCGCGAGTATCCAGCGGCGGTGTTCTTCCCGCGCGACGGACTCGGGGTAATCAAGGCTCAAAAGATTTGCGCGACCTGTCCCGTCGCGAGCCAGTGTCTCACCTACGCGTTGGACAACCACGTCGACCACGGCGTGTGGGGCGGCAAGAGCGAGCGCGAGCGCCGTCGCCTCCAGCGCGCCCGACGACGGCTGCCGAGTGATCTGACCTAGCACCGTGTTCGAGTGCGTGGTGAATGTTTCGGAGGGGCGAAACGGCGCCGTGCTCGAGACGCTCGCGAACGCGAGCGGTCCGTCGCTTCGCGACCGACACGCCGATCCCGTTCATCATCGGTCGGTCTTCACCTTGATCAACGAGCGATCGGCGCTCGTCGCCGACGCGCGCCAGCTGGTCGCAACGGCACTGAATCTCGTCGACCTGCGCCTCCACGTGGGCGTGCACCCGCGCCGCGGGGCCGTTGACGTCGTGCCATTCGTCGCGCTTGACGGCGAGCGGCCCGCGGACGCGTGCGAGCTGCGCGACGAGACGGCCCACTGGATCGCCACGGAGCTCGCGACCCCGGTCGTTCGTTACGGTCCGCTCGCCGACGGGATCACTCGCACCTTGCCCGACGTGCGCCGCGCGCTCGCGCGAGGCGCCGCGCCCGACGAGGGACCCCCGGCGCGACCCGAACGCGGCGTCGTCGCCGTTGGCTGTCGACCGGTTCTCGTCGCGTGGAACCTCTGGCTGCGGGGCGTCTCGATGGAGCAGGCCCGCGCCCTCGCACAACTCGTACGCGGACCCTACGTTCGCAGCCTCGCCTTTGACCTCGGCGACTACGTGCAAGTGAGTTGCAATCTGCTCCAGCCCCTGGACGTCGGCCCGTCGATCGTCTACGACCTCGTCAGCGAGCAGCTGCCTACCGGGGCCACGATGCGCGCCGAGCTCGTGGGCCTCATACCCGAAGCGCTGTTGGCGCGCGAGGATCGCGCGCGGTGGTCGGACCTCGCCATCGGCCCCGACGTAACGATCGAACGCCGCCTTCGCGCCGCCGGGACCTAGCCGGCCTGGGCGCGCCGTTCGAGGGCCCGCGCACGACGTAACCGACGGCGCTCGCGCTCGCTCATGCCGCCCCAGATGCCGAACTTCTCACCGTTCTCTAGTGCGTACTCGAGGCAGTCCTCGCGCACCACGCAGCCACGGCAGACCTCTTTCGCCTCGCGCGTTGAGGCGCCGCGCTCGGGAAAGAAGAGGTCCGGGTCGACCCCCATGCAGTTGGAACGCGCCTGCCAGCCCCGGTCTTCCATGCCACTCAGCAACTCGATGATCTCCACGTCGTCCTCCCCGTCGGCAGCCATCACCGATGTAATTACAACGGTGTCATTGTGTCGGGGATTGAGGAAAAAAGCAAATGGAATCCGTCACGACGCTGAAAAGCGCTCAGCCAGCCCGACGTGACCGCACGAAGTCGTCGAGGACGTAGCGCCCCAGCTCGTCTACCGACGTGTAGAACGTGCGTCCGCGATTGACCCGGCCGATCTGCTCGACGAAGGGGAACTGGCTGCGTTCGATGTCCAGGGCGAAGGTATTAATCACGATGCCGGCCCTCGTGCAGCGCAGCACCTCAGCCATGGTTCGTTCGAGGGTCTCGCGCACGGGGGGCCACGCGAAGTACGGCTGGCCGTCGTCCATCAGGTGCGCCGTCGGCTCCCCATCGGTCACGACAACGACCTGGCGCTCGCCGCGCTCGGCGGCCATGAGGTGGCGACTGAGCGCCAGGGCGTGCTGCAGATTGGTGCCGTAGGCGTAGTCGATGGTCAGGGTCGCCACGTCCTCGACGCGCAGCTGCTGGGCCATCTCGCCGAAGCCAACAACCGCCACGAAGTCACGCGGAAACTTGGTGCGGATCAGCTCGGTCAGGGCGAGCACCATCTTCTTCGCGGGCACCAAGTTGCCCCGCATGGCCATCGAGAGCGAGAGATCGATGGCGAACACGGTCGCGGCGTGGCGAGTCGCCTCGTACTCTTCGACCTCGAAGTCATCGGGGTGGAGTCGTAGCGGCGTGCCCGGACCCGACCGGGCCATGGCGTTGCGCAGCGTGGCGGCGAGGTGCAGTGAGAGCGCCTCACCGGGCTCCCACGGTTTGGCTGTCTCTTCACGGTCGCCGCCGCGCGCGACTGACGCCTCGCGGTGCGCCCCGAAGGTCGGCGCGTGACGAAGCTGGGCGAAGAGATCGCCGAGCGCGTGCTGGCCGATCTGGCGGACCCCCTTCGCACTCAAGGTCAACCCGGCGGCGCCGCGATCGACGAAACCGCGCTCGCGCAGCGCGCGCATTGCTCGTTGCAGCCGGGCGACGTGGGTCGCGGCGTCGGGACCAAGGTTGCGCCGCACTGCGTCGAGGTCGACTTCGGGCAGTCCGCGCACCGCCCCCGCGCGACCGAGAAACTCCTCCAGGTCGCGTAGCTCGCCGAGCTGCGCGGCGACTGACGTAGCCTCAGCGAAGGAACCACCCGTCCCGCGCAACCGCGCCGAGCGGTGCCAGTCGAGGTCCGGCGCGGCCTGGCGAAGGTTCGAGACGAGCCGGTAGAGCGACAGGTCTAGATCCATATCGTTCAGCATCTGACCCATGAGGTCGCGCAACTCGCCCTGCTGGGCGGGTGAGAGCGCGTTGAACATGGCCTCGGCCGCGGCCGCGCGCTCGGCCATCGCCCGCACCACATCCTCGAGACTGGTGGCGCCGGGAAAGTAGTCGCCGAAGCGGTCCATGAAGGCTTCGAACGTCGGGTCGAGCGGCTCACCGCGACGGTCCTGCTCGATCATCGTGGACAGCGCATCCATCATCTCGCGCATCCGCGCGAGCTCGGCGGGGTCGGGGTCGGTCATGAAACGCTTGCTCTGCTCAAAGTAGGTCGCGAGCACGTCGCGGCGAAGCTCGTCATCGAGCGCCTCGAACGATTCGCGGGCCTCGCTCGAGGTGAACTCGTAGGACTGCAGGCTCGCGATGCGCTCACCGACGGTCTCGCCGGCGAGGTGTCGGGCGAGCCGCTGGGCTCGCACGTACTCGCCGGTGACCTCGCGGCGGCGCTCGTCGCCACTCGCGACGGCCTCGGCGTCGAGCTCGTCGAGCGCGCCGTCCTCGAGTGCCTCAATGTCGTCGAGCCGCTCTCGGTAGCGCGCGAGCTCGTCGTCGGGATTCGCCTGATTCTCGAGTTCACGTCGTCGCGCCCTAGCCCGCGCTAACAGTTCGCGCAGTCCCTCGACGCGCTGGCCGTCAGCGGTGGTGAAGCCCTCGCGCACCAGTCGGTCCATCGCGGCGTCGAGGTCGCCGTTCTCCAAGAGGTCGTCGGTGACCAACGCGAGCAGCTCGTCGGGATCCAGATCCTCGAAGTCGTCGTCCTCGCCCCAGCGACGGAACCCGTAGCGAACGGCCACTACCGGCTCCGGGCGCGGTAGAGCGCCCGTGGTCCCGCGGCGTCCTTGGCCAGGCGCTTGGTCAGATAGAGCCCTTCGAGAATGAACTCCGCGGCCGAGGCCAGCTCGCCGCTCGAAGCGCCCGGTCCCGCGACGCGCCGCACGGGCCCGTCGAGGGCCTCCATCGCCCCGAGCACGGCGAGGTACTCGCGATCGGGCAGGTCGTCACCGGTGTGCACGACAACCTCGCCGTGAAAGGCTTCGACGATGGCCGGCGCCTCCTCCAGCAGCACGTGCTCGCTGAAGCACTGGCGCACCGCCAGGGCGACCAGTGCCGCAATCACCTGGTCCGAGTCAGTATCGTCAATGGTATCGAACTCAATCTTGCCCTGGGTTGACTGCACCAGGGCCGCGAGGTCGCTCACCCGCGGCACGACGGCCTCGTCGTGCGTGCGCATCGTGCGCCGCAGCGCACTCGCGACCACGGTCTCGTAGTTGGCGATCGAGAGGCGCACCGAAACGCCCGAGCGCTGGTTGATGACGTGGCTCGCGCGTGCGACGTGGCTGACGCGAGCCACGATGTCGTCGATGAACCACGGCACCACGATGGGCCGCGGTGACGCGGGCATCGACGCCTCCTGGTGCATGATCGCCACTTCCGTTGCGACGTCGTAGGGGTAGTGGGTGCGGATCTGGGAGCCGAAGCGGTCCTTCAGCGGCGTGATCAGACGTCCCCGGTTGGTGTAGTCCTCGGGGTTCGCCGTCGCGACGACGACCACGTCGAGGTCGAGACGAACGAGGTGGCTACGGATCTGCACGTCGCGCTCCTCGAGCACGTTCAGCAGCCCCACCTGAATACGTTCGGCGAGGTCGGGCAGCTCGTTGATGGCGAAGATGCCACGGTTCGACTTGGGCACCAAGCCGTAGGCGAGGGCTCGCGGGTCATCCAGGTAGAGGCCGCCCGCGACCTTGATGGGATCGACGTCGCCAATGAGGTCCGCCATCGAGGTGTCGGGCGACGCGAGCTTCTCCGCGAAGCGCTGACTGCGGTGTACCCACTCAACGGGCGTCTCGTCGCCGCGCGCCGCGACGAGGTCGCGAGCGCGCGCCGAGATCGGTGCGAAGGGGTCATCGCGCACCTCGGATCCAGCGACGATGGGTAGCCACTCGTCGAGCAGCTCGACCAGTGACCGAATGATTCTCGTCTTGGCCTGACCACGCTCACCGAGCAGGATCACGTCGTGGCCGGCGAGCAGCGCGGTCTCGAGCTGGGGCAGCACCGAGTCGTCGTAACCCAGGACGGCGGACGTGAGCGGCTGACCCGCGCTTAGCCGCGCCTCAAGGTTGGCACGCAACTCGTCGCGCACCGACCGTGGTCGATAGCCCGACGAACGCAGGGCGCCGAGGGTCGTCGGCAACTCCGGGGGGGCACTGGGGGCGTTCATAGAGGTACTTTATGGTCACGACCCGCCCGACGAAGCGCGCTGGACTGACGCGACGACGGCATCGCCCAACCGGTAGACGAGGTGCGCGGCCCGCGGCGCGTCCAAGATCAGGAAGTCGGCGCGGGCCCCGACGCCGAGGTGGCCGAGGTCGGGTCGCCGCAACGCCAACGCACCGCCGCGGGTCGCGGCGTATATCGCCTCGTCGACGCTCAGCCCCATCTCGCGCACCGCGAGCGCCATGGCGATCGGCATGCTCGTGAGGTACGACGTCCCCGGATTGCAGTCGGTGGCGATGGCGAGCGTCACGCCGGCGTCGACGAAGCGCCGGCCCGACGGATAGGGCGAGCGGGTCGCGAACTCCGCGCCGGGCAGCAGGGTCGCCACGGTGCTCGAGCCCGCCAGCGCCTCGAGGTCACCGTCGGTCACGTACGTGCAGTGGTCGACGCTCGCGGCGCCGACCTCGACGGCGAGCGCCACGCCGCCGGTGAACCCCAACTGCTGGGCGTGCAACCGCAGCTCGAGTCCGGCGGCCGCGGCCGCGGCGAGAACCGCTCGCGACTCGTCGACGCTGAAGGCGCCGTCATCGCAGAACACGTCGGCCCATCGCGCGAGCGGCGCACAGCGCTCGGTCATCGCGCCGCAGACCAGCTCGACGTACTCGTCGCGCGACCCCGCGTACTCGCGCGGCACGACGTGCGCGCCGAGAAAGGTCACCTCGTCGGTGATCGAGCCCGCGACGTCGAGCAGTCGCGCCTCACCGTCAACCGTCAGGTCGTAGCCGGACTTGACCTCGAGGGTGGTGACGCCCGATCGCGCGAGTGCCGCCGCGCGCGCGCGAGACGACGCGAGCAAGGTCTCGGTCGATGCGGCCCGGGTCGCCATCACCGTGCTCGCGATGCCGCCGCCGTCGTAGCGCGCGCCGGCCATGCGGGCCTCGAACTCGTCGCTTCGCTCACCGGCGAAGACGAGGTGGGTGTGGCAGTCGACGAAGCCCGGGGTCACCGCGGCGCCGTCGACGTCGATGACCTCGTCGCAGTCGGGCGCCCGCGAGTCA
>JAKBCI010000114.1 GCA_021807965.1 Actinomycetes bacterium | reverse complement strand
AGGTTCGCCCGGTGTGCTTGGGATCAATGGGCAGGTAGGGAACCTCCCAGACGTCGTACTCGTCACCGATCGCCGACATGCCCTTCTTGATGGCGTCCTGGTGCGAACCCGAGAACGCGGTGTAGACCAGTTCACCGACGTAGGGGTGCCGAGGGTGTATCGGCAGCCGATTAGCGTATTCCGCCACGTGGCGGACCCGGTCGATGTCACTGAGGTTGAGCTGGGGGTCGACGCCCTGCGAGAAGAGGTTGAGCGCCAGGGTCACCACGTCCACGTTGCCCGTGCGTTCGCCGTTGCCAAAGAGCGTTCCTTCGACGCGGTCCGCGCCGGCGAGCACCCCGAGTTCGGCCGCGGCCACGGCGGTGCCCCGATCGTTGTGGGGATGCAGCGACAGCACCACGGCCTCGCGACGATTCACGTGACGAGAGAACCACTCGATTGCGTCCGCGTACAGGTTGGGGGTGTACATCTCCACGGTCGCCGGCAGATTGACGATGAGGGGACGCCCGGGCGTCGGGTCGATCACGTCGATCACGGCGTTCACGATGTCCGCCGCGAACGGCAACTCGGTGCCCGTGAAGCTCTCGGGCGAGTATTCGTAGATGAACTCGCTCTGCGGCGAGGTCGCCTCCAGTGATCGGCACAGATGAGCGGCCCGCAGCGCGATCGCCGTAATGCCGGACTGGTCAAGTCCGAAGACCACGCGGCGCTGCAGGGTCGACGTGGAGTTGTAGAAGTGCACGATCGCTCGCCGAACGCCCCGCAAGGATTCGTAGGTACGCGCGATGAGGTCGTCTCGGCACTGGGTCAACACCTGAATGGTCACGTCCTCGGGGATCAGGCCGTCGTCGATGAGGTGGCGCACGAAGTCGAAATCGGGCTGGGAGGCCGCGGGGAAGCCGACCTCGATCTCCTTGAAACCGATCCGAACCAACTCGGCGAACATCGCCCCCTTGCGTTCGAGGTCCATGGGATCGATCAGCGCTTGGTTGCCGTCGCGAAGATCGACGCTGCACCATCGCGGTGCGCTCGACAGATGGCGGTCGGGCCAGCTCCGATCCACCAGATCCACCGGCACGACGGAGCGATATTTGGTGAAGGGCATCGGACTGGACTGCTGGGGATTCGGATACGACGTCATCGTGATCTCCTCTACCAATCGAGAAACAAAAAACCCCCGCGAATGCGGGGGTGTCGGACGGGCGCCAGCCCGCCCTAGCGCAGCAGCAGCTCGGCGAAGTGTGCGATGCTCATCGGTCCAGTGTACATCTCGTCGTCCGCGTGTCCAGCGCGCCGCTAACCTGTTCTCCGTGGGCACACTCCGGGCACTCGTGAAATTGGTCGCCATTCTCGGCGTCATCGCCGTCGTGGGCGGCGTCGTATTGCTGTTTGCGCGGGGTCGGTCAGTCGACTCGGTTTCCTACGACGAGTGGCCCGACGTCCCACCCAACCCTGCGGCGTAGTCCGCGAAGGAGGCAGCATGTCGGCAATGGAGTATCGACGCCTGGGACGCTCGGGCTTGAAGGTGAGCGTCCTGTCCTTTGGCAGCTGGGTCACCTTCGCCAACCGGGACCAGATCCAGACGGCAAAGGAAGCCGCCGAGTGCCTCGCCGCCGCCAAGGACGCCGGGGTCAACTTCTTCGACAACGCCGAGGCCTACGCCGCGGGCGAGTCCGAGCGAGTTATGGGTGCGGCCTTTCGTGAACTGGGCTGGAAGCGGCACGAATACATCGTCTCCACGAAGCTCTTCTGGGGCCTCTACGACGTGCCGAACATGCGCAATACGTTGAATCGCAAGTACCTCAGCCAGGCGATCGACGCCTCGCTGGAGCGACTCGGACTGGACTTCGTCGACCTGGTGTTCTGCCACCGCCCCGATCCCCACACCCCGATCGAGGAGACGGTGTGGGCCATGAGCGACATGATCAGCCAGGGCAAGGCCCTCTACTGGGGCACGTCCGAGTGGAGTGCCGACGAGATCCGTGCGGCCTACGACATTGCCGACCGCCACCACCTCCACCAGCCGCTCATGGAGCAGCCGCAGTACAACATCCTGTGGCGTGACCGCGTCGAGAAAGAGTACCGGCGCCTCTACGACGACATCGGTCTCGGCACGACGATCTGGTCGCCGCTCGCGTCGGGTCTGCTCACTGGTAAGTACCTGAACGGCGTGCCCGAGGGCTCGCGCGCGACGCTGCCGGGTTACGAATGGCTGCGCGCACAGTTGACCGACGAGGGCCGTAATCGCAAGGTCGCCGAGCTCAAGGTGATCGCCGACGAGCTCGACATCACGCTCACCCAGTTGTCACTGGCGTGGTGCGCGAAGAACCCGCACGTCTCGACGGTGATCACCGGCGCGTCGTCCGCGGCCCAGGTGCGCGAGAACATGACCGCCCTGGACGCGATGGCGCTGCTCACCGACGACGTGATGGAGCGCATCGACGTCATCAGCTACTTCTCGTAGCCGTTGGCCCGGCGCTAGCGCAGCGTAATGAGGTGAATGTCCTGAATGCCGTCGGTGTTGCGCAGTCGTTCGACCACTGCCGGCGGCGTTGGCGTCGTGGTGGACATCACCATGAGAGCCGTCTGATTCAACGGATCGGGGCCAACCGCCATCGACGAAATGGAGACGTGCGCTTCGCCCAGGGCTAGGCCGACGTGTCCGATCATGCCGGGACGATCGTCGTTGTGCACCACCAGCATCTCGGCGGCGGGGGGAATCTCGACGCTGTGCCCGTCCACGGTGACGATGCGAGTCTCCAATCGAGTGCCAATTGTCATGAGCGTGCCGGACACGGCGTGATCGCCCGAGCGCACCGTGATGAGGTTGACGTACTCGGGTGACTCCACCGTCGACACCTCGCCCCAGGCGAGACCGTGATCGGCCGCCATCTGAGGCGCGTTGACGAACGAAACCCCATCGTGACCGGTGGCGCTGAGCAGGCCCTTTAACGCGCACAGGGTCAAGATCTTCGTGCCGGCACCGGCGAGATCACCCTGATAGATGACCTCGAGGTCAGCGGGGTTCCCGTCGAGCAACCCGCCAATGAATCGGCCGAGGATCTCGGCCAACCCCATGAACGGCCGCACGACGTTGGACACCTCGCCCGCCGACACGTTGACGGCGAACGGCACGAAGTCCCCGGCCAACGCCAAGAGCACCTGTTCCGCAATGGTCACGCCCGCCTTGTCCTGGGCCTCGGTCGTCGAGGCGCCGAGGTGCGGCACGACGACGACGGATGGCAGATCGAACAGGGGCGATTCCGTCGTCGGTTCCTTGGCGAACACGTCGAGGGCCGCGCCCTGCACGTGTCCCGAGCGAATGGCCGCCGCCAGGTCGTCCTCGTTCACGATCCCGCCCCGCGCGGCGTTGATGATACGCACGCCAACCTTGGCTTTGGCGAGTGCCGCACCGTCGAGGAGGTTGAGCGTCTCCTTGTTCTTGGGCAGGTGAATGGTGATGAAGTCGCTCTGGGCGAGCAGGCGGTCGAGGTCCATGAGCTCCACGCCCATGTGGCGAGCTCGGTCTTCGGAGATGTAGGGGTCGTACGCCACGATTCGCATGCCAAAGGCCAAGGCGCGTTGCGCGACGAGGGCGCCGATCTTGCCCAGCCCGACGATGCCGAGGGTCTTAGCGTAAAGCTCGACCCCTTCCCATTTGGATCGCTCCCACTTGCCGGCCTTCAGTGCCGCGTGCGCCTGGGGAACGTTGCGCGCTTGGGCGAGTAGCAGCGCCATCGTCTGCTCGGCGGCCGAGAGGATGTTTGACTGCGGCGCGTTTACCACCATGACGCCGAGCTCGGTCGCCCGGGTCACGTCAACGTTGTCGAGCCCGATGCCCGCTCGACCAACGACGACGAGGTCCCGAGCGGCTTCGAGCGTCGCCGCGTCGACGTTGGTCGCTGACCGTATGATCAGCGCGTTCGCGCCAGCCACCGCGGCGAGCAGTTCGGGCGGCGTCAGCCCGAGTCGGACGTCGACCTCGTGACCGGCGTCGCGAAGGGCCTGGAGCCCCGTCGGAGCGATTTCTTCAGTTACCAGCACTCGGGCCACGGTTCACCTTTCGTCGTTTCCAGTTGTCACGCGTGTCACGCGTTCGCTTGCACCAACGCGCCGAGCCGATCGAGGCCTTCGACGAGGTCGGCGTCGCCGAGGGCGTAACTCAGTCGAAAGTAACCCGACAACCCGAAGGCCTCCCCGGGCACGACCGCCACCTTGATGGTGTCGAGCAACAGCTCGGCGAGCTCGGCCGAGCTGTGCGCGACGCGGCCCGCGAAGTTGCGTCCGAGCAGGCCGCTGACGTTCGGATAGCAGTAGAACGCCCCGTCCGGCTCGGCGCAGGTCACGCCGTCAATGTCGTTCAGCATCGCGGTCATCACTTGTCGCCGCCGATCAAAGGCGGCGCGCATGGCGCGCACCGCGGCGAGATCGCCGGTGAGCGCCGCGATGGCCGCGCGCTGGGAGATGTTCGCAACGTTGGACGTCGTCTGGCTCTGGTAGTTGATGGCCGCGTTCACCACGTCGGGGGGCCCGATGAGCCAGCCGACGCGCCACCCGGTCATCGCGTACGTTTTGGCCACGCCGTTCACGATCACCCAGCGATCGCCCAGTTCGGGCGCGACGACCGGCATCGAGACGTGGCGGGCGCTGCCGTAGACGAGGTGCTCGTAGATCTCGTCGCAGAGCACCCAGATATCGTGCGACGCCGCCCAGCGGCCAATCGCCGCCACGTCGTCGGGTGCGACCACCGCGCCGGTGGGGTTGGACGGCGAGACGAAGACGAGCAACTTCGTTCGGTCCGTGCGACGGCGTTCGAGGTCATCGACCGTCACCCGAAAGCCCTGCGCTTCGCCGGTCATGACCGCGACGGGCGTTGCGCCGGCCAAATAGACCGCTTCGGGGTAGGTGGTCCAGTAGGGCGCGGGGATGAGGACCTCGTCGCCGGGGTCGAGCAGTGTGGCCAAGGCGTTCGCGATAGCGTGCTTGCCACCGTTGGTCACCAGCACTTGACTCGCCGCGACGCTCAGACCAGAGTCTCGCGCGGTTTTCATCGCGATCGCGTCGCGCAGCGCGGGCAGACCGGCCGTCGGGGTGTACTTGAAGTTCGCCGGGTCGTGGCACGCGGCGGCGGCGGCCTCGACGATGTGGTCGGGCGTTGGGAAGTCGGGTTCACCGGCACCGTAGACGATGACCGGCTCACCAGACGCCTTGAGTGCCTTCGCGCGGGCGTCCACGGCTAGCGTCGCGCTCGGCGCCAAGCTCCCCAACCGGTCACTGACCCGCGCGCCCATCACCACTCCATTTCGTAGTCCGTAAGATGGATAGTCTATGACCTCCCCCGACAGCATCCGCATCCCCTCTGACCTCCTGCCGCGCGACGGACGATTCGGATCGGGGCCATCGAAGGTCCGTCCGGCCCAACTCGACGCCCTCGTAGCCGATGCGCCGACGTACCTCGGCACGTCGCACCGCCAGGCAACCGTACGCAACAAAGTTGGCGAGGTGCGCGACGGGCTGCGCGCTCTCTTTGGTCTGCCCGACGGCTACGAAGTCCTGCTCGGCAATGGCGGCACGACGTGCTTTTGGGATGCCGCGACCTTCCACCTCATCGAGCGGCGCAGCCAGCACCTCAGCTTCGGCGAGTTCTCGTCCAAGTTCGCGTCGGCCGCGAAATCGGCGCCGCACATCGACGCGCCCCAGGTCATCGTGAGCGATTCCGGCACCCACCCCACGGTGGCCGTTGACGAGTCGATTGACCTGTACGCACTGACGCACAACGAAACCTCGACGGGCGTCATGATGCCCATCGCGCGTCCGCAGGGTGCGCGTGGGCTGGTCGCCGTCGACGCCACGTCGGCCGCCGGGGGTTTGCCGGTAGACCCGACGCAGTTCGACTGCTACTACTTCGCCCCCCAGAAGTCCTTCGCCTCCGACGGCGGACTGTGGCTCGCCCTGTGCTCACCGAGCGCCATCGAGCGTATCGAGC
>JAKBCI010000113.1 GCA_021807965.1 Actinomycetes bacterium | reverse complement strand
CCGAGTTCGCTGATCGCCGCGTTCCCCCTGGCCTTCGCGGCGGGACTGGTGTCGTTCATTTCACCCTGCGTCCTGCCCCTCCTGCCCGGCTACCTGGCGTTCCTGAGCGGTGCGACCGGCGGCATCAACGGTCGCACCGGCCGCGGACGGGCGGTCGCGGGTTCCCTCGCCTTTGTGGTGGGCTTCGCGCTCGTCTTCGTGAGCTTCGGCGCGGCGTTCGGTGGCCTGGGTGGTTCGCTCCGTCACGATCAGCGAATCCTGGAGATCATCTTTGGCCTCGTAACGGTCGCCCTGGGCTTCTTCTTTGCGGGGTGGTGGCCGTCGGCGTGGCTGCAGCGGGACCGACGCGTCCATCATCTGCCGCGTACCTCAGTCATTGGCGCCGCGGCGCTCGGCGTTCTTTTCGCGCTGGGGTGGACGCCGTGCATCGGTCCTACGCTCGCGGCAATTCTCGGGCTGGCCGCGTCCTCGTCGGGAGCGACGGCGTTACGCGGATCGGTATTGGCCTTCGTGTACTGCCTCGGCCTCGGGCTACCCTTCGTCGTCGCCGCGATCGCCACTGAGTGGATGGCGACTGCGTCAGCGTGGTTGCGCCGACACCACCGGATCATTGGGCAGATCGGCGGCGTCATGCTGATTCTCATCGGCGTGGCCGAGGTCTCCGGGGCATGGCAGAGTTTCGTGCTCTGGCTTCAAGTTCACTTTCCGGCGACCAACGCACTGCTCTAGCCGGCATGGCGCACCGCCTCTCCTAGACTTTGCCCATGAACCTGCGCGACGACTGGAAGTTTCGGGGACTGGTTCATCAGGCGACCGACGACGCGTTGCTCGATCGTTTGAGCGCGGGTGGCGTGACCGCGTACATCGGTTTCGACCCTACGGCGCCGTCACTGCACCTGGGCGGGCTCTTGCAACTCTGCAACTTGCGCCGCCTGCAGATGGCCGGCAATCGACCGATCGCGTTGGCGGGCGGCGGGACGGGCCTGGTTGGCGATCCGAGTTTCAAGGACGTGGAGCGGCCGCTACTCACGGTCGAGCGGTTAACTGAGAATCTGGCGGGGATCCGCGCGCAGCTCGAGCGGTTTCTGGAATTTGGCGCGTCAGCGGGTTCCTCGCGGGCCCTACTCATCAACAACGCGGACTGGCTCACCACCATTTCGTTGACCGACTTTCTGCGTGACGTTGGCAAGCACTTCACGGTGAATCAGATGGTGGCCAAAGAATCGGTGCGCAGCCGGCTAGAGCGCGACGACGTCGGGCTCTCCTTTACCGAGTTCTCCTACATGTTGCTCCAGGCGTATGACTTCCTGCGTCTGCACGTTGACTACGGTTGCACGCTGCAGCTCGGCGGGTCAGACCAGTGGGGGAACATCACCGCGGGGGCCGAACTGGTGCGCAAGGTGACGGGCCACGTTGTGGGTGGTCTGACCTCCCCGCTCTTGCTTCGTCCCGACGGTCGCAAGTACGGAAAGTCCGAAGGTGGGAACGATCGCGTGTGGCTTGACCCGACCATGACGTCACCCTTTGAGCTTCACCAATTCTTGCTCAATAGTGAAGACGAACTTACTCCGACGTTGCTTCGGTTCTTCACGTTCCTCGATCACGAGACGATCGAGGATTTGGACGACGCCGTTCACCGAGAACCCCAGTTGCGTCGAGCGCAGCGCGTGCTCGCACGAAGCGTCGTCGAGATGGTGCACGGCGTCGATGCGGCGACTAGGGCCGAGCGAGCGAGCGAAGCGCTGTTCAGCGAGTCCATCGCCGACGTCGACGAGGCGACGCTCCTCGAGATCGTGGCCGACTCGCCCTCGACGCAGATGAGCCGTGAAACCTTACGTGGCGGGATGGATCCGGTCGACGCGCTGGTGGCGACGCAGTTGGCGTCGTCCAAGGGTGAAGCGCGTCGTTTTCTGGAACAGGGCGGGGTCTACGTCAACAACCGGCGTCTGGGCGCCGACCAACGGGTGGATCTCTCGATGGCGTTGCACGACCGCTACTTGGTACTGCGGCGCGGCCGTCGCCAATTGCACCTCGTGGTCGTGGTGTGATTCGTCGATTCGGATTGCTGCTCGTCTCGGGACTGTTGCTGACGGCTTGCGGTGCCTCGATCGCCGCCGGTTCGGCGCTGCACGGCTGGGTCGTGCAGAGCGATTTCGCGTACGCGACGACGACGCTCCATACCGACGCGCGCCACGCCGCGACGGCCCTTCGAGATCGGCGCACGACCGCCAATCAACTGCACCTCGTCTGCGGGGTGCTGCTCTTTGACACCCAGAGTGCCAACGCGTCGCTGCCAACGCCGGATGAGCAGACGACGCAATTGCTCTCACGGGCCTATACGGAATTGGGAGCCGGCGCCCATCAGTGCTACGTGGCGGGGCCAAACCTTCGCCAGCGGGCGGTGGCCCTCCGTTCACTCGAGTCAGGTGCCGCGGCGTTGGCGGAGGCCAACGCGCGTATCGCGTCCGGTTAGGGCACTAGGACGATGGACGAGGTCGGAGGTCAATTTCCAGTCGTAGGATCCCGCCGTCGAGGCTGGCGACGGCGTCGCCCAGCATTGCGAAATCCTGGAAGTCCTGGCGAGCCGCTTCGAGGAACCGCTGGCGTTCAACGCCCTCGACCGGCGGCAGACCGCGCCGCTTGACGGCCTCGGCGCGCTCGCGGAAACGCAGGATCATGTCGTTGGGGTCAAAGCTATCGCTCACGTGTCGATGTTAGGGGTTCAACTCGACAGGTGAGTTGGTATCATGGAGTCTCGGCGTGGGAGAGCGACGTCGTGGCTGCCGCCAGGTATGGCCCGTGGCCGGTGAGGAGTTAACGTGAAAAAGGGCCGCCACCGTCGATTTGTAGAGGCTCGGGAACTGAAGCGTTCAACGGGACCGCGGGCGACGACGTGCGTGGAATGTGGCGCCGCCCCGGAAGACGTTCACGCCGAGTGGTGCCTGGTTGAGGAGGATCGCTACGACGAGATTCTAGGTAAATTGCCTCGCTCGACGACCGTGGAGGACGACCCGCTAGCGGCTGAGGGCTAGCGTCGGCGGCGAACCACTGGGTGGGCCAGGCGCGTCGACGTCGCTTGCTTCGCGCGATGATCGAGGTAGGCGAGTAAGTGGTCGTAAACGTCGCGACCAATCATGGCGATGAGTTCGTCACGCATCGTGTCGACGACGCGACCGCGACCAATGAACGCGTCAGGCGTGTCGGTGCACCACCAGTGGAAATCGGATCCGCCGGCACCCCAATCGCGCCGCTCCCATTGCGCGATGCGCGTGATGACGTGCCCATCCTCGGTCACTTGATCGTCGCGGTGTAGCGGTAGCTGCCAGCACACGTCTGGTTTGAGCGGGATGTAGCTCTCGCCGCTGTCGATTGCCATGACGTGCAGAGCGCAACCCGGCCCTCGCGCAAAGTCGGGCCGATTCAAGAAAATGCACGCGTCTTGGACCAAGCGAGTGACAATCTCACCGTTTCGCTTCACCCGCGTCGTCCCGCGCCGGCCCCGCGATTTGAACTGCCACTGATCCGAGGTCAAACGGGTGGCGGCCCGCTCAACGCGTTGGCGGTCGGCTTCGTCGGTGAAATGGGCGCCGTAACTGCAGCAACCCTGGACGAGTTCGGGCGTTGGACCCGTGAGGACGCCCTGGCACCCGCGGCCAAAGATGCAGGTCCACGCGCTCTCGAGAAATGTTACGTCGAACATCCAGGTTCGTTGATCACGCTCGTCGTCAAAGCTGAACCATTCGTGGGCATCGCGAGGAATCGAAGTCACGGCACGAAACTACTTCGTCGTCGCGCCGGCGCATCGCGCCTCTAGACTTTGGCCATGACCACGGTGGAGACGTTTGACATTCTGACGATGACTGATGACGCTCGTAACGTCGTCGTTGACGCGTTGGCGAACGAGACTCGAAGCGACGAATTAGCGCTGTTCGTTGAAGTGACGGGAACCCGCGCCGGTGGTTATACCTACGATCTGTACTTCTCTGATCGAGTGGACGCGCCCGACGGTGCGGTCGTGGGTACCGATGGCGGCGTCACGATCGTGGTGCCCGCCTCGAGCGTGGCCCGGTTGCGCGGCAGCCGACTCGAGTTCTCGCCCGACGGAGGTGGGGGGCTCGTCCTGGTCAACCCCAACGTTCCCACGCCCGAAGAACGTCATCCGGGCGTTCCGAGCGAGATCCTCGCATTCGGTGTCGACGGGCCACTCGCGCGACGGGCGATTGAGGTGTTGGAATCGACGATCAACCCGTCGATAGCGGCCCACGGTGGCGTGGCCGACCTCGTAGCGATGGACGAGGACGTCCGAGTC
Source organism: Actinomycetes bacterium (assembly GCA_021807965.1). Next base: position 1,678 of record JAKBCI010000113.1, on the reverse strand, counting down.
GCCTACATCATGATGGGCGGCGGGTGTCAGGGCTGTTCGCTCAGCCGAATGACGCTGTCGCAGGGAATCGAGACGGCATTGGTCGAGGCAATCCCCGAGCTCACCAGCGTCGTTGACGTAACGGACCACGCGTCCGGTGTGAATCCCTTTTACACGGACGACCACTGACCGACTGGGCTCGGGGCCCTAGAATCGTGCGATGTTGCGCTTCTTGACCGCTGGCGAGAGCCATGGCCCATCGCTCACCGTGATCGTTGAGGGTCTGCCCGCCGGTCTCGAAGTGCTCGAGGCAACGATCGCGGACGAACTCGCGAGACGGCGGCTCGGATTCGGTCGTGGACCGCGCATGCGATTTGAGCGCGACCAGTTGCGCCTCGGCGGTGGCATTCGTCACGGTCGCACGCTGGGTTCGCCGGTGGTGATCGAAATCCTCAATTCTGAGTGGCCCAAGTGGGAAGCCGAGATGTCCGCCGCACCGGGTACGCCGACGAAGCGACTTACGGCGCCGCGTCCTGGTCACGCCGACTTGGCGGGAATGCAGAAGTACGGCTTTGATGATGCGCGCGACGTGCTCGAACGCGCCAGCGCTCGAGAAACTGCGGCGCGCGTGGCCGCGGGCTCGTTGGCCAAAGCGCTGTTGGCCACGATTGGGGTCTCAGTGATCAGTCACGTGGTGCGCATTGGGACGGCCACGTCCGACGCGCGGCCGGGTCCGGGTGACCTGGTGGCAGTGGACGAGAGTGAGGTGCGGTGCTTCAGTCCTGAGGCCGCGTCGAACATGGTCGCCGAGATTAGGGCTGCGGCCAAGGATGGCGACTCGTTGGGTGGCATCGCCGAGGTGATTGCCTTCGGCGTACCCGTTGGCTTGGGCAGTTACGTCCACTGGGACCGCAAGCTCGATGGCTTGTTGGCTGGCGCGCTGATGAGCATCCAAGCGGTGAAGGCCGTGGAGATTGGCGATGGCATTGCGCAAGCCGCGCAACGCGGAAGTGCAGCGCACGACGCGATCGCGCGCGACGAACGCGCGACCTCGTCGGGGGGCTTCGTGCGACGCACGGATCACGCGGGTGGTCTCGAAGGTGGCGTATCCTCGGGCGCACCCATAATCGCGAAGGTGGCAATGAAGCCGCTGGCAACCTTGAATCGACCGACGCTGGAAACGGTCGATTTGGCCACGGGCGACACTGCGGTTTCGTTCAAGGAGCGCACTGACGTCACGGCCGTGCCCGCGCTCGGGGTCGTGGCTGAAGCGATGACTGCGCTCGTCTTGGCGAATGAGGCGCTGCGAAAGTTCGGGGGTGACTCGGTGACCGAGTTCGTGCGCAACCATGACGCCTTCGTTGCGAACCTGAATCAGTGGACGTCACCGGCGCACGCGTAGCCATGGCGCGCGTCGTCTTGGTCGGCCTGCCGGGCAGCGGTAAGTCCACCGTGGCGGCCGTCGTCGGATCACAGCTGGGCGTGGAAGTTTGCGACACGGACGTCGTCATCGCCCATCGGGTGGGTTCGACCACGGCTGACTGGTTGCGTCACGTGGGCGAGTCGGTGTTTCGAGTGGCGGAGTTCGAGGCGTTGCGCGACTGCGTTCGTCGTGACGCGGTGGTTGCCACCGGGGGAGGCGTGGTCGAATCGGAGGATGCGCGTGACCTGTTGGCGCACGAGTTCACCGTGTGGCTCG
>JAKBCI010000112.1 GCA_021807965.1 Actinomycetes bacterium | reverse complement strand
TCCACGCGTGACGACATTGACTTCATGGTCGGGGTTCTTCACGAGGTCTTCTCCGGAGCGGCGCTTCGGAACCACTGATGCAACCGCCGGACTCGCTCTGGTGGTCGACGCTTGGCGGCCCCGTGCTGGCCCGAGCACCCCTTACGTCACACCTCGATGTTGACCTCGCCATCGTGGGCGGTGGGTTCACCGGGCTCTGGACCGCGCGCGAAGCGCTGCGACGAGACCCCGGACTGCGAATTGTGGTTCTCGAAAAGGAGGTGTGCGGGTTCGGCGCCTCGGGTCGAAATGGTGGCTGGGCGTCCGCGTACTACCCGCAAGAGTGGTCGACGGTTGCGAGTGAGGTGGGCGACGATGAGGCGGGCCACCTGCGACGCACGCTCGAACGCGCCGTTACCGATCTCGGTCTCGCTGCGCACGACGACGGCATCGACGCCCACTTCACGCAGGGTGGTTCGTTGACGTTCGCGCACAGTGACCTACAAGTCGCTCGCCTGCGCGATGAGGTTGACGAACGCCACCGTCGCGGCGAACTCGACCTCGAGTGGCTCGACGGTGACGCCGCCCGCGAACGCGGCGTCACCGCTCCAATGCGCGGGGCTATGTTCACGCCGCACTGCGCGCGTCTGCACCCCGCACGACTCGTTCGGGGCCTGGCTGACGCGGTCGAGCGGCTGGGGGGACGCATTGCGGAAAACACCGCGGTCACGCGCATCGTCGGTGGCGACGGTCGCCGTCAGCCACTCGTCGTCACGGCAGGAGGAACGGTCCACGCCACCTACGTCGTGAGAGCGACCGAGGGCTACACGCCAACGCTGCCCGGCGAACGACGCGCAGTAGCGCCGCTCTATTCGCTGATGATCGCGACGGAGCCCCAGCCACCCGCCTTCTGGCGCGAAGTTGGCTTTTCGCACTACGAGACGTTCGCCGACGGTCGCCACCTGATCATCTATGGTCAACGCACAGCCGATGATCGGATCGCCTTCGGGGGACGCGGGGCGCCGTATCACTTCGGCTCCACGGTCGAGCCCCGTTACGATCTTCGCCCGAAGATCTTCACACTCCTTGAGAACACGCTGCGCGAGCTCTTCCCATCGCTGACGGGATCGATCACCCACCGTTGGGGAGGTCCTCTGGCGATGCCCCGCGACCTCAGTCCCAGTGTCTGCCTCGATCGTCGAACTGGTCTGGCGAGTGCCGGCGGCTACACGGGCGACGGCGTCGTGCTTAGTCGCGTTGCCGCGACGGCCTTGGCTGATCTGATCACTCGACCCGACCACGAGACGGAGTTCACCCGCCTCCCTTTCGTTCAACGTGCACCCCGGCGTTGGGAGGTGGAACCGCTTCGCTGGCTCGGCATCAACTCGGGGCTGAGTGCCGCCGCGTGGGCCGACCACCGCGAACTGCGAACGGGGAGAACGAGTCGAGCGAGCCACTGGATTGAACGGATCATGACCTGACTACCGCAAGATGTTCACCGCTCGGGCGGCGACCACGGCGATGGTGACCAAGGAGACCAGGGCCTCGGACGCAAAGAGAAGTTTCGCCCGCGCGCTCAGCGGCATGGCGTCCGCGGGCGCGAAACTTGTTCCGTTGGCGAATGACGTGTACAGGTAGTCGGTGAAACGCGGATACCAGTCCGCGGGCGCGAGATTGGGATTTTCCATCTGCGGAAACTGCACATCAGGCCACGCCGCGTTGCCACCAGCCCGGCGATGAGGACCTCCGCGATCCGTCTCCCATAGCCAGAGTCCGTACACGATGACGTTCGTCAGCCATATCGAGACGGCCGAGTAGATGAGGTTACGGCCCTGCGAGACGGCGGTATTGAGTAGGTGGACGACCAGCAGCACCATTGAGATGACATTGGCGAGCGTGATCGTGGCGATCAAGATGAGTGTCGCACGTCGAATGTGCCGTGACTCGTCGGGGTGCCGATGCCGACGAGCCGAAAGCGGCCCGAGCGGCAAAATGATGAGCACCGGAACCAGCCAGCGCGGACCCACCACGAGCCGACCCGGCAGCACGACGTACAACGTCGCGCAGGCAAGCAGCGCCACTGAGGCGGGCCAGCGAGGTTCGGGGTGGACGTCAGTCACACCCGAAAGGCTAACTGAGACGTATCTGTCCAAGCGCGGCCACGTTGCGTGGCGCGATCAGCGACGGGATCAGCGACGACGAGCCGAACACCCGGTGAAGGATCGACGGGGTGACCGCCAGCACCTCGCCCGCCGGCGGCGCGGTAATTGGGGTCGTCCGGTTGTACGACAGCACGGTCACCGCGATTGACACCCGCGAGTGCTTCGACGTGACCGTCAGGCCCGTGGCCGTCAACTCGCCCTGGCTGCCGACGGAGATGGAGAAATCAATCGTGGCGAGCGTCGGCAGCGTCATCGGCAAGCCCGACGGAGCGCGAATGGCGGTGTTATCTCGATAGAAGTTGTACGTCGTCACCGCCCCCGACGTCGTCACTGTCTTGCGTGAGTAGCCCGAGATGAGTGAGATATCCGGTTTGGTCATCTCCAGCGACACGCCGTACAGCGACGGCGTCTTCATCGGCGTGCTGATCCATGATTTTCCGACGATCGACTGCAAGTTCGCGATGCCCGCGTAGAGGTGATGATCCGCCAAGCGCAAGTCGGCGTTGATCGCGGAGAAGGCGAGCGGAACCTGCACGGCGGCGTCTACGCGGTTTGTGACGAAGTTGACATTGATTGTCGCGTTCACCGAGTACGACTGACCAGTCGAGATCGCCACGGCCAATTGCGCTGACTTGGGTGGGTATCCGTTCAGGGCCAGCGCGTCGACAGTCGCCCCGCCAGGATTTGAATCGGTGGCGGCGAATACCAGGCCCGTCGCAGTCAAGGCGACAGCCACGACGCCAATCAGAATCGCGCCGACGCGCGTAGAAAATGCCATGAGATCACCCTAGTGTTGGACGAGGACGCAGCGCCCGCGATCAGGCGGTGCCGAGTAGTTCAATGAACAAGTCGTGAGCGATGTTACGTCCGCTCGCCACGAAGCCGATGCGCGACGACGCGTCGCCAACGACGTCCGTGGCGATGGCGGCGTAGGCCGTCGCGGCGGAGCCTTCCAATACCAGACCGGCGGTTTCGGCCGCCTCGCGCACCGCGTGGCGAATAGCGTTTTCGGGCACGAGGGTTAGCCGGACGCCTTCGTTGGCGATCAAGTCGTTGGTCACCGACCCGTCATCGCCACCCCCAGCGAGTCCGTCGGCGATCGTGGGGCGATGGATGACGTCCGCCATCGCGGTGCCGCGCAATACGTGGTAGAGCGCGGCACTCTGTTCGGGCTGCACCCCACTGATCAGGACATCGTGGCGACCGTGGCTGGCCCGCGCCAAGAGGAACCCCGATATCAACCCACCTCCCCCAACGGGAACGACGACGTGCTCAACGTCGGGCGCCTGGGCGATCATTTCGTCAAAGACCGTGGCCTGACCGGCGATCACATTGGTGTCGTTAAAGGGCGAGATGTACCGAATCCCACGACGATCAGCGAGCTCGATGGCGTACGCCTGAGCATCGTCGTAGCTCGACCCGACCTGGATCAACTCGATGTCGTAACGCCGGAGTTTTTGCACTTTGGCCACCGAGGCATTGGCCGGGACAACAACCGTGGCGGGAACGTGGAGGAGCATCGACGCGTGCGCGATGCCGAGACCGTGGTTACCGGCCGACGACGTAATCACGGCCCCCGTTGGATCATCACGTCGAGCGGCGTGGATGGCGCTCAGGGCGCCGCGCACTTTGAAGGACCCGGTCACCTGGAGGCTTTCGAGCTTGGCCAGCACCGGCCGCTCGCGAATGCTAACCGTCACCGTGGGGGTCGGAATGAGGTACCGCGCTATGAGCTCACGCGCCGCTTCCAATTGGTCCGCCGTCGGGGCGGCGACGTTACGAATCATGAATTCCTCCGCTCTCACCTTACCCGCGACCCTTCGAGAACTTCTTGGTATCGCGAAGCGGGACGGTAAGGTCGTCGCGTGCGTACCGTCGTCGACGTCATCACGCTGTCGTCGATTGCCTACGTCGGCACCATGATCGACAACTTCTTCGCCTTCAGCGCGCAGTTGCTCGTCACCGATCGAGCGCGTTACCGGCGGGTAGGCATCGCCCAAGCGATTGGCGTTACGTTGCTGTTCATCGTGGCGGCCGCGGTCGGGTCGGTGCTGAGCACCGTACCAGCGCAGTGGAGTGGGCTCTTCTGTCTGGCCCCGTGGTCGCTGGCCTGGCGCACCTGGCACCACCGTAATGCCGACGAGCGGCCGCAGTTTCGCCGCGGCGCCATAACGACACTGTTAGTCACCATCGCGCTGGGCGGCGACAACCTCGGCGTATGGATCCCGTTGCTGCGCTCCGAAAACGTGCTGCACCAAGCGGTGACCGCCCTCGTCTTCGCAGGCTGGGACGTCCTCTTTCTCGCCAGCGCGAGGGCCCTGACCGGTCACCCCCGCGTCGTAACGTGGGGATCGACCCATTCGCGCTCGGTCACGCCGTGGATCTACGTGGCGCTCGGTTTCCTGATTCTCGTAGAGAGCGGGCTCCTCTAACGCGCCGACCGACCGCTAGCGTCGATGAGATGTCCGCGACGACGCCGAATCAGACGCTCAACCAGCTGACCGTCGTCGTCGCACTCCAGTGGATGGGGGCGACGTTGGGGCTCCCACTGCTGCCACTCTTCCTCGAGCACCGTGGCGGTTCGCCGACGATCATCGGCTTCATCATGGCGTCGTTCTTCATTGCGGGCGTCGCCACGCAGTTCGCGCTCGGCCACCTCGCCGATCGCTTTGGCCGTCGCCCGATTCTCATCACGAGTCTCACCGTTTACGGACTGGCGAGTATGACCTACCTGCTACCCGTAACGGCACCGTGGTTCGCCCTGACCCGCGCGTTTCAGGGATCGGCCGCGGGAGCCATCGAGGTAGCGTCACTCTCGGCCGTGTCGTCGCTTTTCGCCGAGTCCGAGCGCGGCCGGGCGGTGTCGCGCATCATGGCCGCCCAGCTCTTCGGAATCGCGATCGGACCGGTCGCCGGGGTTATCGCGTCAGTGCGCACGCTGGGTTGGGCTTTCTTCGTCACCGGCGTCGTGAGCCTGATGGCCGCCTATCAAACCGGTCGTATAGCACTGGGCGACGTTACTGCCACCTCGAACCCGTTACCCCGGCTGCAGTGGACTCGCCAGGTGCTGGGCTCGCTCACCGCCGCGAGCGCGATCGGCATTGTCGTCGGCGTTTACGAGGCTTGCTGGAGCCTACTGATGCACGCCCACCACGCGACGACCTTAGAGATCCGACTCAGTTGGACGCTCTTCAGCGTACCGTGGGTGGCCCTCAGTCGCGTCGGGGGTTGGCTCGCCGATCACGCCAACCGCCGCGTGACGGCCTTTCTCGGGCTGCTCAACGTCGCGTTCTTCTTGTCGCTCTACCCTCACATCCACAACAACGTCGCCCTCTTGTTCCTCGGCTCGCTGGAATCCGTTGGCACCTCACTCTCGATGCCGTCCATCTCGTCGCTGCTCACGCAAGGGGCCGACGCCCGCGAGCTGGGTCGGCGTCAGGGCCTCTACGCCACTGCCAACACCGCGTCACTCGCCCTTGCCGCGAGCGTGTCGGGCTACCTCTTCACCATCAACGAGTCGTTGCCGTTCACCATCATGGCGATCTTCTCGACGGTCCTCACGATGACCACGCTGGGTTGGTGGCGACACGTGCGCGGCAAAATCCGCGCTGGCGACCCTTCGACCCCCGAGGCGCACGGTGGCTACGACTTAACCCAGATCTGATCCCATCGCGCCGAACCGAGGTCGGGGTTGAGGCAACGAGTCCGACAGTCCCCTGCAGTCGCGTAGGCCCAGTTCTGCACGTTCGTTCGAGCGGCCCAGCCGGTCACCACGAAGGTGAGAAAGAGGTACGGGATGTCCTTGGCGAACTGACTGTTGACCGTGGCCCACAGGGATCGAAGCTGGGTTGAGT
>JAKBCI010000111.1 GCA_021807965.1 Actinomycetes bacterium | reverse complement strand
GGCCGAACTGTAGTCGGGGGCGGGCACCGTCGTCGATTCGCGATAGCCAAAGGAGACCGAGTCACCGAGTGCCAGGTAGTCGCTACCCGGCGTGACGTGCGCGACGTCGGGAACGTGTCGAGCCGGGGGCGCGCTCGACGCGCCAGCCGAAGTACTGACGAGCCCCAACGACATCACGATCACCGCGCTCGCGCGACGAGCGACCGACCACCTTCGACGAATCATGATCTCCCCCTTGCTACGAATCGTTTCGTAGGCGTCGCGAACGACGTCCCCGCCTGGGTCTATCACGCCACCGGACCGGGCGGCTGCGGCCTGCGCCGTGAGAGCCGCATCCAGGCGATGGAAATCGCGATCCTTAAATGCGCGATCGCCTTCTACGCGAAATAGAGCCTCCTCCCACGTAGATGGCCCGGCTGGTCGGGAAACTCCGGAACATTGGTTTCTCCGTCGATCTGACCTGCTCGGCGCTGATGATTCCGCTACCGCTTCTACGACACTCATACTTGTCCGACTTTGGCGCGGGTGGACCGCGAAACCCTGCTCAAGGAGATCGGCGAGACCAACGCCTCCCCCTGCCCCGCCGACGGTGATCCCCAGGTCGTGGCTCAACCGTGAACGCCACCTCGACGGCCAGCGCGCGGCCCGCTTGTTGCGCGCGACCGGATTTCAAGACAGCGATTTCCACCGCCAGCACGGTCGCCTCGCGGACCCCGCGAACCACTGCGACTTCGTGAAGCTCCAGTTCGTCGCAAGCGAGCGAAAACGCCTCTAGGTGTCCAAAATCAATGAACCCCGTCGCGAAACAATGACGATGTTGGTCGGTAGGTCGACGCGAGCCCGACTTCTCCTCAAACTGACGCACCACCAAGCACGGCCGAGTGTTCTACTGCGTGGTGTTCGACGTATTGAGTGGACACATCGTCGGCTGGAGACCGACGTCCACATCAGTTCAGAGCGTGTGGTCGCCACTATGCCGATAGCCAACTGGCAACGCCAATAGGTCTCCGGCGGCATCGATCACGCCGACTGCGGTCCCCAGTGCACCAACTGGGCCATCGGATATCGCCTGCATGGGGCAAACTCCTACGAGTTCGTCGTCCATTTAGAGAACCTGGTCAGATCCAATTCGCGGAAGTCCCAGCGATCACCTGCAAATCGGCGCTGGTGACGATGGGCACATTTCGTGGTGAAAGTCGAGACGCCTGGATTCGATATCGAATTTCGTTGCTACACCAGTCACGAAAAGCCTTTACTCATGGGGGGTTCGTAATAGTGGGAATCTCTCACCAAGGGGGATTGCGGAAACGTATCTCCTGGTAGAGGGTAGAGCCAGGTCCGCCGAGTGCGCACCGTCGGGCGAACTGTCCGCGATCACGGCCAGCGAGTCGAATCCGATGACGGGCACGAACGTGGCGCTTACCGGCACTTCGGAAATGAGCGGACCTCACGGGTCAGCCGTTATGTCTCGCCTGAGAACCGCTCCCACCCTAACTGGCGAGTCATGCTCAGCGACGCACCGAATGTCGCCCACGTGGCCCCGAGCGCTCTCGCCCGGTGCACCCAGTGCGCGAGGTTGCACTCGACCTGCGTGTTGGCGGAAGCCATTCGCGGTGGCTCAGGAACACACCGTCAAGGTCCGGGTTCTCCTCCCACGAGCTCAAGTCCGGCGGCAGGGACCGGTGGGCTGCTGATGAGCTGGCTGCACAGGTCCACGCATTCATTGCGGATGAACACCCCCGGGCCGACCACCACCCTCGCCACTGCGACGCGCGGCCGTAGTCAACATGAGTAGGACGTGCTTGCGAGTGGATCGGACATGGCGAGCCAGCCTCTCCTTCGCCTGGAGTTATTAGCGATCACCTCACGGTGTCAGGCATTTCCTGACGAGCGAGATCCCTCGAGTTCTCACACCGGTACTTCCTGTTGACCCCTTAAGTCCGACGAACCATCACGAGCCGAGCAATCCTCAACTCGAGCAGACAATCACCTGGCGGCTCCGCTGATCGTCACGGCGTGATTTTGAGCCAGTGGTCAATCACGCGGGTGACCTCGACGTGCAGTTCGGCGGTTCGAACAGCGTCGTGGGCGAACATGCCGTGGTCGGCGCCTTCGATTTCAACGACATCCCCACCGATCGTGCGCGCGACTTCGAGGTCCCACGCCGGATCGCGCGCGCCGCCGATCAAGAGCTGTCGTGCCGGGTTGCGGGTCATCGCTTCGACGACGTCGGGAAGGTGTAGTAGTGGCGTCAGCCAGACGGCGTCGTAGCCGCGGCGGGTGGCGTAGTCCGCGCTGCACGTGCCGAGCGATTTCCCGACAACCAGTACCCGGCCATCAAACTCCCCAACCGCCTCACGTAGTTGGGCGCCTGCCCAGTCGATCAGGGGCCCGGTATCTAGTTGCGGTGCATCCCACGACACGGCGCGAACCCGCCACGCTCGTCGAGATGCGGCATGACCCGCGAAGGTGAGTAGCGGCATCGTGGCCGGGTAGTTCCGGCCGGGCAAGAGCACGGCGAGCCCGACCGGGTCATCAGTTTCAACCGGCCAATCGACGCATTCACTCACGCTCGAACCTCCAGGTTCTCGTGGCCAGCCTACGTACGAGTTCTCGCTTGCCGATCGCGGCCATCGCCACGAAACGTCGCCCGCGAAGCCACGAGAGTACTCGAGGCTACTTGCACCAACGTGAGGCGCCGAACTCCGTCGACACCGTGCAGTGAGGCGACGGCGAGACACGTTGCGCCTCGTGCCGCCCGAACTGGCGACTGAGCAGACGACGGCCTCCCACTCCTGTCGGGCCCGACCGCATTGCGGCTACGTGGACCGTCCTTCGCACTGAGCCGCATCCCACCACGGGGGATCATGGACGTGACCCCCTCGCCTTTTGGTCGCAGCGTTGAACAACATTGTTCCTCGGTGGCGAGTTGGTACGGCGCACGCGAATCACGACGTGACTCCGTGATATCACCGATGGGGGTTAAGCCCCGCGTCCCCTCCTTCGAAGGCGCCGAGAGCTGCGCATGCAGTTTCCACTGACCGTCCACGGTCGTTGGACGAGTTCCAGAGGGATCTCACGCCCTGAAGGCGAAGCAGTCGTCCGGGGACCACACGTGGCCCTCGGTGGCGTGAAATCCGCGCAGCCATAGAACGCCATCGACTGCTCTCACATAGAAGCCCTTGGGTAAGACGTCGTCGTGGTCGAGAGGAGCCGATGCGACGGTTATCGAGCCAACTGGCGCGCAACCGTCAGACGCAACCGAACCAGGAACAGAAGCCTGGTCAGTCATAGCCAGCCGTAGATAGGGCCCCGTGACATCCGGACAGAGCGAGAGACCCGCCTCGCGAGCGCGTGAGAATATTGAAGACAAGGTCGCGTCGCCGTTGACCCCGATCTGTCGAACCGTGCACAGGACAACGTGAAAGGACTCGAACCGTTGCCGGTCGAAGATCGAACTTTTGAGCAGAGTGTCAGCTGACGCATTGAGCTGCACACCCAACTCGTCGAGTTCGGCCCGCAATTCCTGTCGACTCAAGTCGCCTACGCGAAGTTGATTCGAGAAGGACAGGCCCGCGCCGCTCACCGCGCCACCTTATCGTCCCGCATTCACGCGTCCGGGGTGACCACAGCACGGTGCGCGGCTCCCTCGTCGCGAGAAGATCTGGCGCTGCTGACGGCGACCACTCCCGTGGACCCTTAACGTCACGTTCCGTTTTGGCCACCACCAGGATTCCAGTGGTGGTGCAGAACGATCGGGCTGGCCAGCAGTGGCTACGTAGCCGGCGCGCTGGCGTTACGGCGTACGGTCGAGATATTCGGCGATTATGAGCGACGACGTTCCTTGGACACGACCGTCGTAAGGAGTGACTCGGATGAAGGTTCCCAATCCGTTCGAACAACGATATGGCTCGCAAGTGGGCGCGCCTTCTTCACGTGTCGTCGGGGGGTCAGTACGGGGGACCTCGAAAGGGTCATCTGCACGCCTCAACACGTTGGGCGCGAAGGACGAACGACTCGCCGCGCGCAGCACGACAGCAACGCCGCCGACACGATTGCCATTGCGCCGTGTCGCCAGCGGATGGCAGACTCCGTCAGTGGTCCGCTCGATGTATACGATTGACCGCCTCGATGCGAGGACCTGGGAGTCCTTCGTCGACCTCGTTGAGCGCAACAACGGAATCTACGGGGGGTGCTGGTGCGCCCCCAACCACGTCGAGTACCAACGCGGCGTCAGCGTTCCGCGCACCGTGAAAGAGCAGTTGGTGATGAACGGCCGAGCGCACGCGTCACTCGTCGTCGATCAAGATGGCCTTGCCCAGGGTTGGTGTCAGTACGGTCCGGCGAACAGCCTTCACCTCAAGCACGCGCGAGCGTACGCCAAGGACCCTCCGCTCCCCGCCCAGTGGCGCATCGCGTGCATCTTCGTGGACCGACGTCACCGCGGACAAGGTGTCGCTCGCGCCGCGTTGACGGGTGCGCTCGACCAGATCGCCGACGCCGGCGGCGGTCGAGTCGAGTCGATCTCTGAGACCACGCTGGGGCGAGAGGCACAGGGCCGCTTCCTCTTCAGCGCCACCGTCGAGCTCTTCGAGGAACTGGGGTTCAGTCGCGTTCGTCAGGTGGGCAAGCACGCGTGGATCGTCACCCGTTCCATAGAGGCCCCAGCTACGTAGTCGCCACTCGGTGAACGTGCTCGCGGGCGCGACGAGAGAACATCCACTGGCCTCGCCCATCACCACGGCTACGTGTAGCACACCTCTTGGCGAGGATGGTGAGTTGGACTCGTCCGCGTTGTGGTTGGTGGCGTCGCCCAACGTCGCCATTGCGCCGATCGTGACCGGCTTGGTTTGACGGGTCATCGGTCCTTCGACAAGTCTCAGGACAGCGCCACGATTGCCGGCGATCACCACTCCCCTTGCGCGGTGGATGATCACTTCGGATGGACTGTCGTGGCGGGGATCCTCGCGGTGCAACGCGCGCTAACAAACCCCTCGTGACGAAACAAGGGACCGGCTCGAGGTGGCCGCTAGTCGAATAGACGATTGGCCACGTGTGGCGATCAGCCGAGTGCTCGACGCCTCGACGAAGTCAGGGCGAACCGGGTTCAGAGACTGCGGTGATGCCATCGACTGAGCCGTCGAAGCGGTTGAGCAAGAGCTCGTGACTCCATTCCATTGACCTCGGAACAGCGAGATCAGTGGCTCGTTACAGGTCCCCCGACAGTGCGCCATCGTTGGTCGCGTCAGAACCTACTTCGCGTTCGTGACCGCCACTCGACGGCAGGATACCGATGGTGCCTGCCGTCGACGTACCTGATGCCGCGGGCACGACGAAGACGGTGTCGCCGACCCGTACGCGGGCGATCGTCGTGTGCTGACGACCGCTCAGCACGACAGTTGACGGGGTGAGCCCGTAGGTCGACGTCACACCGGAGCGGCTGCGCACCGTCAGCGAGCGTGACGTGACCGAGACGACCGTGCTCGGACTGACAACGCCCAAGGGCGCGGCGACGGTGATCGCTCGTGACGACTCGCTCGACGACGCCAGCGACGACAACGTCGCGCTGGACGCGCCGACGTTAATCGCCGGGGACACAGCGGGCCTGCTCGCGGTCGCGTGAGCACTGAGGTGCGCGACCAGCACGCCAGACCCGACCGCGGCGAGCGCGGCCACGGCCCACGTACCCACCTGCTTCGCGCGCTTTGCGGTTGATCGATACACGGGTCGGTCTCCTTACTCGAGCTCGGTCGTCGCCGAGTACTACCCAGCGTGGCGATGCGTCATGATGACCGGCTATGCCCTCGCTAAGTTGCCCGTAAGAGTTGCTCGGCGCCGCGTGGATAGTCGCGCGGCGCCGACCTCGCCGTCGCCAGTTCCGCGAACAATGCGTTAGCGTCGGTGGCGTAGAGAAGGGTGTGGATTATGGCGAATGACCAGTCAGCATTGAGCAGCGTCGAGCGAGAACGAGCGTCCGTCTTCCATTCGTGGTCAGCGCAAGGCGC
>JAKBCI010000110.1 GCA_021807965.1 Actinomycetes bacterium | reverse complement strand
CGACGCGGTCATCGTCACCGCCACCGACCAGATCGACGAGCTATCGAAGGCGCAGCGCGAACCCTGGGACGGGATCCAAGACGCCCTTGAACCGATTCGCCAATTGGTGTCGGGGCCCACAGCCATCGTCTCGACCGATGTCTACGATCACTACCGCACGGAGACCAGCCGGGTCATGGCGCGGGTTGCCCCACTTCGCTCACGCCATCCGTGGGCATTCTTCTCGATCGCGGCCGCTGCCCACGGCGCACCGCGGTGGCTGTTGGTCGATCCATCGATTTCGGGAGGGTTTACAACAGACCTCGCAGATGTGGCGTCCCGTCTGAGGAATCTGTTGGATGAGGATCCCCATAACAGGGAGTTCGACGACGTCGCCGCAGCCGTGTTGGACCGATGCCTCGACGTCGCCACCGTGGCAGAGCGCCAGCTCCTCCCGAAGCGAATGATTCGTGCGCTCAGCCAGATGGAGACCGTCATCACGTCGTGGGCCGCGCGGTCTCGAAAGGAACACGATGAAGAGACCGGCATGCTGTGGGCGCAACTCGCGACACTCGCGAGCCCGAAGAACACCGCTGTAGACCCCCATCTTGTCGCCGAACGATGGCTCGAGTTCGTTTCACCGTTTCTTGCTCAACAACGAGAAGAGACACGGCGGCGGCGCTACATCCTCCTGCGAGACGTAACCGCTCGGCTGCAGCACGAGACTCCAGACTTCGCGGACTTCTCCGAGCGCTTCACAGATCTTCCCGCAGCGGCACCTCTCGATGAACGGGTGACCGCCTGCATCCTCGGGGTGCCAGAGGCGGAATAGTCTGCCGCGAGACAAAGTAAGCCAGTCTCCCCCACTCGTCTAATTCGAGAAGCAAAGACCATCTTCAACGCCTGGTTAGAAGTCCGCTTCTTTGTCACGGCCCGAAATAGCGTTCCAAACGCACGAACTTCGCGTTCCAGAAGCGGGGGATCTATGCGATTCTCAGTCGCTTAGAAGTCCTGGTCATGACTAATTCGCGGATGTCCCACGGGAGCGGGACTTCCGCGTGGACCTCCGCCGATGGTTCCGCGCCTCAATCGCCCTCTAGCCTACGCCTGCGCGTTCGAAATCACCTCAGGCCGTGACGACGACCTGCGCAAGGTGACGGCCACTCTCGACTATCTGGTAATGGCCGGTCAAGTGGTACGACTGGAGTGAGGACGTAAACCATCGTCGCGTACCAACTTTCCCTCGCTGCGGTGACGCAATACTTCCAGGGTCGCTCTGTTACCTTGCTTACGTGAGCCGAGACTGGTCACAGCGATCGTTGACGGCGGGGACCGACCATGAGTTTCAATGACTTTGACGCCATCAGTCTTGATTGCTACGGCACCCTGATCGACTGGGAGACGGGCCTCACCGCGGTGCTGCGCCCCTGGGCTGACGACCACGGACTCGATATGACCAACGAGGCGTTACTCAGCGCATACGCCAGCCACGAAGCGACTGCCGAGGTGGACTTCCCCGGCGACCTCTACCCCGCCATCCTCGCCCGCGCAATGCGAAGCCTGGGCGAACAGCTCGGCGTCCCCGTGAGCGACGACGAGGCTGAGTCACTGGCGAACTCGATACCAGACTGGCCCGCCTTCAGTGACTCTGCCGAGGCGCTCGCCCGGCTCGCGACGCGCTATAAACTCCTCATCCTCTCGAACATCGATCACCAGTCGTTCGCGAAGTCCAACGAGCGACTGGGCGTGACCTTCACGAGCGTCATCACGGCCGAGGACGTCGGCGCCTACAAGCCATCGCCGCGCAATTTCGAGGCACTCGAGAACGAGCGCCAGCGGCTCGGCATCGGTACGGGAAAGTTGCTCCACGTGGCACAGAGCCTCTTTCACGATCACGTGCCCGCCCAGGCAATGGGGCTGCAAACGGTGTGGATCAACCGGCGACACGACACACCCGGCTGGGGCGCGACACCCGCCCCGCCGGCGCCCGTTACGCCTACTTGGACGTTCACGTCGATGGCCGCCTTTGCCGACGCCGCCGACGCCGCATGGTGACGACACGACCACCTCGTAATAGCAACCTTCGGAAGTCACGACACGCCGGTCAGCCCTTTGGCCCGTGGACCGCTGCCCGTTCCGCGAGCGGACTGCGTGTGATCACGCCGTAGGGGCCCTTCAACGCACCGAGACACGTGCGATTGCCCTCCCCATGCAGAGGGCATCGGAACGAACGTTGGCGACCGCCGAATCCCAGTTCTCCCTAGGATTCGCCTATGAGGGCCGATCGGCTTGTCCCTATGGTCGTGATCGGCGTCGCGGCAGTGGCCCTGAGCTCGTGCGGCGCCGCTTCGTCGGGCGGCGTGGTTCCGTGGGCTGCGCTCCCCGCCTCGCCGACGACCACGACGGTCCCGAGCACGACGACGTTGCCCGCTGCCCCGGCGTGTCGCGCGAGCCAGTTCCGCGCTCGGGTTGGCCGCGGTGGTGTGGGCCTCGGCAACGACCTGACGACCATCGTCCTCACCAACACGGGCCCCCGCTGTCGACTGAGCGGCTACCCCGACCTCGAGAGACCGTCGGCGACGCAGGGCTGGCGACCCCTGCAGGTTCGAAAGACCGGCACGTACTTCGGTGACCTGAATGCCGCCAACGTCGCGACGGGTCGCAACGGACTCCTGCTGCTGGGTACGTCGGTGGGCTGTAACGCGTTGAACTCACCCTCCGAGGCGCAGATTCTCGCCAACGAACGCGCCTTCACCTACCACGCCCTACGCGTCGTCTTCGCCAATCGCCGCGGTGTCGTTGGCGTCAACCGCCTCAACCTGGATGTCGCCTGCGGCCTCGAGGAGAGTCACCTCGGCGTCCGGCCGCCAACGAGTGATGTCAGCGTGGCGCCCCCGGGCAGCGTTGGATCGCTCCTCGCCACCGTCACCCTGCCTCGCTCCCTGCGCGCGGGAACGACCATTCGCTACGTGGTCTCGCTGCGCAATCCGACGGGCACGACGGTTCGATTCACGCCGTGTCCCAATTTCACCGAGTCCATCTTCCTCGCGCCCGGTGTCAAAGGGACCCGACCCGAGGCGCACACGTACGCACTGAACTGCGCCCAGGCAACGCCCGTTCCACCCCACGGTACGGAGCGTTTCGCGATGGCATTGACGATTCCGTACTCGGCTAGGTCCTCACTCGCGAAGTTCGGCTGGTCACTGGATACCGACGTCGGACCCTTCGCTGGTCGGGCGATCACCGTGCTACCGGCGCGCGACTAACCCGTGAGCAGCGCTGACAGCCCGCTTCGGGGCCAACACCGCCCCGTGGCCGCACGGGACCGCGCGGCGCAACCTACTGTCGAGGGGTGACTCCGGAACTCGACGATGAAAGGACCATCGTGACGCCAGCCCCACTAGGACAACGGCCAGCCTGGCGAGCGCTCGAGTCCCACGTCGGCGCCATCGGTCGGCTCCACCTGCGCGAGCTCTTCGATCGCGACCCTGATCGCGGCCGACGCCTTCGCGCACAGGCGGCGGGGATCTACCTCGACTACTCCAAGAATCGGGTCACCGACGAGACGATGGAGTTGCTGCTCGCGCTCGCGGAGCAGTCCGACCTCGCCGGGCGGCGCGACGCGATGTTCCGGGGCGAGCGCGTCAACGTCTCGGAGAATCGCGCCGCCTTGCACGTCGCGCTGCGACTGCCGCGCGACGCGACGCTCGTCGTCGACGGCGTGGACGTGGTCGGCGAGGTCCACGGGGTGCTCGATCGCATGGCCGACTTCGCGGCACGCGTTCGATCGGGCGAATGGCGGGGCGTGACCGGCAAGCCAATCAGAAACGTCGTCAACATCGGCATCGGCGGTTCGGACCTCGGCCCGGTGCTCGCCTACGAGGCGCTTCGCTTCTACAGCGACCGCGACATGACGTTCCACTTCGTCTCGAACGTCGACAGCGACGATCTCGTCGAAGCGATTCGCGACCTCGACGCCGCCGAGACGCTCTTCATCGTCTCCTCCAAGACCTTTTCGACGGTCGAGACCCTCACCAACGCCCACTCCGCCCGGGCCTGGCTCGTGGCGCAGCTTGGCGACGACACGGCCGTCGCCAAGCACTTCGTCGCCGTGTCGACCAACGCCGAGCGGGTCGCGGCCTTCGGCATCGACACGGCGAACATGTTCGAGTTCTGGGACTGGGTCGGCGGGCGCTACTCGATGACCTCGGCCATCGGGCTCTCGACGATGCTCGCGATCGGCCCCGACGCCTACGCCGAGCTCCTCGCGGGCTTTCACGCGATGGACGAGCACTTTCGCCTCGCGCCCTTCGGCGAGAACCTCCCCGTCCTGATGGGTCTGCTCGGCGTGTGGAACCGCAACTTCCTCGGGTGCGCCACCGTTGCCGTCTTGCCCTACGAGCAGTACCTGAAGCGACTGCCGGCCTACCTCCAGCAGCTCACTATGGAGTCCAACGGCAAGCACGTGACCCTCGACGGATCCGAGGTCGACTACGAGACCGGACCGGTGTACTGGGGCGAGCCGGGCACCAATGGCCAGCACAGCTTCTACCAGCTGATCCATCAGGGCACGTCAATCGTCCCCGTCGACATCATCGGCTTCGCGCGAAGCCTGAACCCGCTCGCCGACCACCACGACGTGCTGAGCGCGAACGTCTTCGCCCAGGCCGAGGCGCTCGCCTTCGGCCGGTCCGAGGCCGAGGTCCGTCGTGACGGCGGCCCGGAAATCGCAATTGCGCACCGCGTCATGGCGGGGAACCGGCCGAGCAACGTCCTGCTCGCCGACGTGCTCACGCCGCGACTGCTTGGTTCACTCGTCGCACTCTACGAGCACGCCGTCTTCACCCAGGGCGTGATCTGGGGCATCGACTCCTTCGACCAGTGGGGCGTCGAGCTCGGCAAGTCCCTCGCCAGCGCGATCGTTCCCGAGCTGGGCGCCGACGCGCCAACACTTGGTCACGACTCGTCGACCAACGCCCTGATCGAGCACTACCGAACGCTCAACGGAAGGGGTTCAACATGACCACGCACGCGCCCATGCAACTGGGCATGGTCGGGCTCGGCCGGATGGGTGCGAACATCGTCCGACGCCTGACCCGAGATGGCCACGGCTGTGTGGTCTATGACGTGAGCCCCGACGCCGTCGCGGCACTCGAGGGCGAGTCCGTCACGGGCGCCGCGTCACTCGCTGACCTCGCCGCCAAGCTCGAAGCACCGCGAGCGATCTGGCTGATGCTGCCCGCCGCGATCACCGCGGCGACGCTGGATCAGCTGCTCGAGCACCTCGAGCCGGGCGACGTCGTGATCGACGGCGGCAACTCCTTCTACCAGGACGACATCGCTCGCGCCAAGGAGCTCGCCACCCACGGCATCCACTACGTCGACTGTGGCACGAGCGGCGGGGTCTGGGGCCTCGAGCGGGGCTACAGCCTGATGATCGGGGGCGAAGCGGCAACCGTCGCCAGGCTCAACCCGATTTTTCGCTCGATCAGTCCCGGCGAGGACGGTGTGGCGCCCACCGCGTCGCGCGCGAGAAGCGAGAGTACCGCAGCCAGCGGCTACCTACACTGCGGACCGAACGGCGCCGGCCACTTCGTCAAGATGGTCCACAACGGCATCGAGTACGGCATGATGGCTGCGATCGCCGAGGGGCTGAGCATCCTCAAGCACGCCAACGCCGGCACCGTCGCGGTCGAGGCCGACGCGGAGACCACACCCATGCGCCATCCCGACTTTTACACCTACGACTTCGACGTCGCCCAGGTCGCCGAGCTCTGGCGACACGGGTCGGTCATCAGCTCCTGGCTGATGGACCTCACCGCCAGCGCCCTCGCCGGCTCGCCGAACCTGGATGAGTTCAGCGGCCGGGTCTCGGATTCGGGCGAGGGTCGCTGGACGGTGCAGGCGGCGATCGACGAATCGGTGCCCGCGCCGGTCATCAGCGCCGCCCTGTGGCAGCGTTACGAGTCACGCGAGCGCGGACGCTTCGCCGCCCGGGTGCTCTCGGCCATGCGCTCGGAGTTCGGCGGGCACGCCGAGA